>JBGPEV010000129.1:0-7470 GCA_041482995.1 bacterium
CAAAACAGCGCAGTTGACACGGGCGACATTGACGCCACATTCACTAACATCGTCGTGGGCAAGTAGCCCACAACCTTTCCTGCGCCCGGTCCTCCGGACCGGGCGTTGGCCCTTCCCTCGCCTACTCCCATTCCCGCGGTGTCTTCCGGGCTTTCCCACGGGGAGCCACGGTTCGCAACCTCGGCAGTAGTTACTCATCCCTCACCGCTCCCTCGCCTTCCCCTGGCGCCCGCACGGTAGGCCGTGGCATTCTGATGGAAAGTTCGCCAACACCACATTCTTTCGGGGAGGGCATTGCGTCATGATGGAATTGTACGCGTGGAACACGGGCAACGGTCAGCGGGGGGCAATCGCGGTGGAGGAATTCGGCGTTCCCTATCACTTGACCAAGATCGACCTGACGAAGGGCGAGCAGCGCACGCCGGAGTTCCTGGCACGCAATCCCATGGGCCAGATTCCCGTGCTGGTGGACCCGGACGGCCCGGGCGGCAAGCCGCTGACCCTCAGCCAGTCCGGGGCGATCCTGCTCTACCTGGCCGAGAAGACCGGCAAGTTCTTGCCCAAGGACGGGGCGCAGCGGGCCAAGGTGCTGGAATGGATGTTCAACGCCAACACGGACTTGGCAGTGACCAGCGGCGCGATCTTCCAGGTCTCCGTGGCGGCCAAGGAGAAGGTGCCGTCGGTCATCGAGCACTTCGAGAACCGCTTGCTCAAGTACTTCCGCGTCTGCGACGGCCAGTTGCGGGGCCAGGACTACCTGACGGGCAAGGACCTGACGGTGGCGGACCTGGCGCTGTTCACCGTCGTGCACGGCCGCAAGGCGCTGGTGGACAAGGCGGGCGACTTGCCCAACCTCACGCGCTGGTACGCGGCCATGGCGGCCCGCCCGGCCATTCAACGGGCGCTCAAGGCGCTGGCGTGATCCGAAGCGGGTGAAGCAGGCCGCCGCGCCCCACGCGCGGTGCGGCGGCTTTGCCAATCTCCGTCGCACAATGCCCCGCCCCGTCCCGCGCGATTCGCGCCATCCCGCTTCAGCAGGCGCCGGCCGGAGGGTGCATCCGGCACCCCTCCCAGTGGACTTCCGTGGCCGCGCATGGAAGAAATCGGACCGTTAGGTGAGATGCGCGCAGTCACAGCCGATCGATCGGGCCATGAATCCTTTCGGCATCATCGCGGACGATCTCTCCGGCGCCGCGGACACGGGCGTGCAGTTCTCCCGGCGGGGTGCGCGGGTGCTGGTGTGTCTGGATCCCGACGATGCGCCGCCGCCCACCCGCGGGGCGTGGGACATCGTGGTGGCCAACAGCTATTCCCGCAACGTGGACCCGGCCGAGGCCCGCCGCCGCGTGGCCCGCACGCATCGCTGGCTGGAATATGCCGGCTGGCCCGTGCAGTACAAGAAGATCGACTCGACCCTGCGGGGCAACCTGGCGGCGGAACTGGAGGAAATGCTCGCCCTCGGCGCCGAGCGGGTGGTGTTCGCCCCGGCATTTCCCCTCGCCGGGCGCACGGTGGAGGGGGGTGTGCTGCTGGTGGACGGCGTGCCGGTGCAGGAGACGGAGTTTGCCCGGGACGGGTTCTCGCCGGTAAAGACCGGCCGGCTCCGTGACCTGTTCGGCGCGGCGTTCGAGCCCGTGGAGTCCCTGCCGCTGGAGGCCTTGCGGGGCGAACCCGGTGTGGCGCAGGGCCGCGTGCGCGAGGCGTGGAAGAACGGCTGCCGCCTGCTGCTGGTGGACGCGGCCACACAGGAAGACCTGGCCGTGCTCGCCCAAGCGCTGACGTCTCCGTGGGGCCAGGCCCTGGTGACCGGCTCCGCCGGGGCCGCGCGGGAACTGGCCCTGCGCCTCTGCTCGGGCGCGCATCCGGCCGCCCCGCCTCCCACCGTACGCACCGGCCCCGTGCTGGTGATCTGCGGCACCCGGGCTGAGGTGAGCCAAGGCCAGGTGGCCGTGCTCCGCAAACGCGGCGGCTGCTATGTCGTGGACATCGATCCGGCGCGGGTGCGGGACCCCTGGGACGAAGCGGCGCAAGCGCGCCTGGTCGCCGAGGTCGAGAGCGCCGCCGCTCTGGCCGTCCAGGGAGGGCTGCGCTCGCTCGTGGTCTCCCTTCCTCCGGGAGACGGCGCCGGTGGCGACCTGGCTGCGTTTCAGCGCCGCTCGGCACGGCTCAACCTGTTGCTGGGCGCCCTGGCCGTGCGGCTGCACAAGCGGATCGATAGTCCGGGGATCATCATGACCGGTGGCGACACGGCCATGGCCGTGCTCTCCGCCCTGGGCACCCAAACGCTGCAACTGGGCGGCGAAATGCTGCCGGGGATACCGTTGGCCTGGGCGGCTGACGGGCCGCTGCACGGCCTGCGGCTGGTGACCAAGGCCGGCGGCTTCGGTCCGCCCGAAGCCCTGGCGCGGGCGGTGCTGGCGTTGGCCATGTGAACGTCCGGGCGGCGTAAACAAGGCATGTTCAAAGTCGCCGTACTGGGCGAATCGTCCATCCGTTCCGCGCCGCGCGCGGCCTCACCCTCCCACGCACGGCGCCGTTGGCGCTTCGCGCAAGCGCTCAGCGCTGGTGGGCCCCGCCCTCTCCAAGTCCCAACCGCGGGGCTGGAGAAGGAATTGCCTGTGCTGAAATTGGGGCAGTGGCGGTGGCCGTTCTCCCTGTACCATCGAACCGTGCGAGCTGCGGACGCAGGGTATATCTAGAAGGCAGGGGCCAGCTTGCCGGTGAGCGCCGAGGTTTTCCTGCGAGAAGGCATCGCCAGAGAAGGACGTGCGCCCCGGCAAACCGGGCCGTGAGAAGGACCACTGGGAAGTTAGCGCCGCGAGCGCCTGTACAGGCCCGCAGTTGGGCCTTGGAGAAGGGCCGGGGTTGAGGCCGCGAGCGCAGCGAGCGGGACGCACGAACGATGTGGCAACGCCGCGGGAGAAATGCGCGATACCCGACTTTGCATTGGTCCTGGCGGCGCTCGCGCCAGCCGTCGAAATTCCGGGAATTCCGTGTAACCTGGGGAGCGGCAGATTTCCAGTCGCCTCTCTTAACCCGGTGACGCATGGCAACGCTTCCCCTCCTTGGAGTGACCCTGGGCGACCCCGCCGGCATCGGCGTGGAGGTGACCCTGAAGGCGATCGCACAGAACCCGTTGGCTGAGCGCTGCCGGCTGCTGTTGATCGGCGAGGCCGCGGCGGTGGAGTCCCAATTGCGCTTCGGGCCGCCCGGCGCGCGGCTGAAGGTCGTGCGGGCCGTGGGTGAGGCGCGCTGGGAGCTGGGCACGCTCAACGTGATGGACATGGGCGTGCTGAAGACGCCGCTGCCACTCGGCCGGCTCTCGCCCCAGGGCGGCGAAGCGGCCTTCCGTGCCCTGGAGCGGGGCATCCAGCTCGCGCTGGCCAAGGAAATCGCGGGGATCGTCACCGCGCCGCTCAACAAAGAGGCCCTGCACGCCGCGGGACACAAGTACGATGGGCACACGGAAATCCTGGGCCACTTCTGCGGCAAGGTGCCCACCTACATGCTGCTCTCCTCGTCCAAGCTGAAGATCGTCCATGTTTCCACCCATTGCTCCCTGCGGCAGGCGGTGGAGCGGGCCAAGCAGCCGCGCATCCTGGCCACCACGCGCGCCCTGTACGCGCACCTGACCCACCTGGGCATGCCCGCGCCGCGCATCGCCGTGGCGGGCCTCAATCCCCACGCGGGCGAGCACGGCCTGTTCGGCACGGAGGAGATCGACGAGATCATCCCCGCCATCCAGGCCGCCCAGGCCGAGGGCATTCCCGCCCAGGGTCCGGTGCCGCCGGATTCGCTCTACCTGCGGGCGGCGCGCGGCGCGTTCGATGGCGTGGTCGCCATGTATCACGACCAGGGCCACATCCCGCAGAAGCTGATCGCGTTCGAGGAGGCGGTGAACGTGACACTGGGCCTGCCCATGATCCGCACCGCCGTGGATCACGGCACCGCCTTCGACATCGCCGGCCAGGGCGTGGCCGACCCCACCAACATGGTGAAGGCGATCGAGTACGCCATCCGCATGGCGGCCCCGGCGGCGGCGTAGCGAGGGGCCGCGCCCCGGTCAGCCTAACGGGGGCCGGCGCCGCTGGCGGAAAAGCAGGGGTCGCCCCCGCCGCAGGGTCGCCGCGGGACTCCTGGCCCGCCCGTCGGGCGCCGTCCTAACCGAATCCTCACCCATTCTTGACCGCCCGCTGACGCGCGCCGCCTAGAGTGAATCCGGGCGCTGGCGGAGTTCCAACGTTGGCCGCTTCCCCTGGACGGGCGGCAAGCGCCATTGCATCGCCACTGAGGCCATGCGCAGGATGGAAACGTCTCGCCCCCTTGGTACGTATGCCCGGGCGCGCCCCACGGTGCGCACGCCCCCTATCGCATGAAGCACGGAGCCGTCATGGCGAAGGCCAAGATACTGGTGGTGGAGGACGAGGAGGACATCCTGGAGTTGATTTCCTACAACTTGGCCAAGGAAGGCTATCAGGTGACCGGTGTGCCCACGGGCGAGGACACCCTGAAGCGGGTGCGCTCAGACCTGCCGGACCTGGTGGTGCTGGACCTGATGCTGCCCGGTGTGGACGGCCTGGAAGTGTGCAAGCTGTTGAAGAACGATCCCAAGACCCGCCACGTGCCCATCGTCATGCTCACCGCCAAGGGGGAGGAGGCGGACATCGTCACCGGCCTGGAGCTGGGGGCGGACGACTACATCGCCAAGCCCTTCAGTCCGCGCGTGTTGATCGCCCGCGTGCGGGCCGTGCTGCGGCGGGGCAAGGCGGGCGACGCCGCCGGCGATGGCGTCGTGCGGGTGCAGGACATGGTCATTCACCCCGGCCGCCGGGAAGTGCTGCTGGGGAACCAGCCGCTCGATCTCACCTTCACCGAATTTCACGTCCTGCACTTCCTCGCCCGCAAGCCGGGCTGGGTCTTCACCCGCAACCAGATTGTGGAAGCCGTGCGGGGAGACGATTATCACGTGACCGAACGGTCGGTGGACGTGCAGATCGTCAGCCTGCGCAAGAAACTGGGCGACCGCAGCCACTATCTGGAAACGGTGCGGGGCGTCGGCTACCGCTTCAAAGAGTAGGGAATCCGGCGGGAAAGGAGCGCTCGATGGGCCGCACGCGGCTGTTCCGGCTGCTGTGCATTCCGTTCGTGTCGGTGGCGGCGGGCGTGCCGCTGGGGTTGGCGGCCGTGGCTCCGCTGCTGAGTCCGGATGCCGCCCTCCTGCTGCGCGCGTGGTTGCTGGCCGCGGCCGCGCTCGCGGGCCTGCTGGCGCTGGGGGCGGCGGCGTGGGTGGCGCGGCGCGTGGGCCGGGGCCTCGAGGCAGTGGCCGGCGCGGCCGCTACCATGGGCGCGGCCCCCGGCAACGCTCCGGCGTCCCGGCGGGTGGCGCCCCAGCCGATCCACGAGCTGAATCAACTGGCCAGCCGCGTCAATGCCCTGGCGGACCAGTGGGACGCGCGGCTGGGCGAGGCCGTGGCCCGGCTCACCGAGCACGAGGCGGTGCTGGCGAGCATGGTGGAAGGCGTGCTGGCGGTGGACACGCGCCACCGCATCCTCAACGTGAACCCCGGGGCCGCCCGCATGTTCGGCGTGACCCCCGCAGCCGCGCGCAACCGGGACCTGTTGGAGGTGGTGCGCAACACCGAACTGCGGCGGTTCATCGCCCAGGCGCTGAAGAGTACGGAGCCGGTCGAGGGCGACATCCTGATCTTCGATCCCGGCGAGACCTTCCTGCGCGCCCACGGTTCCCCCCTGCGCGATGGGAAGGGCCGCAGCATCGGCGCGGTAATCGTGCTCAACGACGTGACGGCCCTGCGCCGCCTGGAGACCGTGCGCCGGGACTTCGTCGCCAACGTCTCCCACGAGCTGAAGACGCCGGTCACCTCCATCAAGGGGTTCGTGGAAACCCTGCTGGGCGGGGCCGTGCGGGATCCCGAGGCGGCGGAGCGCTTCCTCAACATCGTCGCCCGCCAGGCGGACCGGCTGAACGCCATCATCGAGGACCTGCTCAATCTTTCCCGCATCGAGCGCGACGCGGAAGCGGGGGACATTGCCCTGGAGGAGTCCCGCCTCAAGCCCGTGCTGCAGGCCGCCCTGCAGGTGTGCGAGGTGCAGGCGGACGGCAAGGAGATCCGCCTGGAGTTGGAGTGCGACCCGGCCCTGAGCGCCCCCATCAGCGCCCCGCTGCTGGAGCAGGCGCTGGTGAACCTGATCGACAACGCGGTGAAGTACAGCCCGCAGGGCGGACGGGTGCGCGTGGAGGCCAGCCAAAGCGCCGGCGAGACCCTCCTGCGCGTGCAGGATTGGGGCGTGGGCATCGAGGAGAAGCACCAGCCGCGCCTGTTCGAGCGCTTCTACCGCGTGGACAAGGCGCGCAGCCGCAAGCTGGGCGGCACGGGGCTGGGGCTGGCCATCGTCAAGCACATCGCCCAGGCCCATGGCGGCCAGGTGCGCGTGGAAAGCGAACTGGGCCGCGGCAGCACCTTCTCCCTGCACCTGCCCAAGCGGCCCTCCCTGCCCCAGGCGCAGCAGGCCGCAGAGGCGGAACAGGGATAGGGAAGGAATGAGAGAATCCGCCGTGGAGCGCTACCCATGATCAAGTTCGCGCCGGTGCGCGCGACCGCGCCCAGCGTGCGCACCTATGCCCTCGTGACCGGCGCCTACTGGGGCTTCACGGTCACGGACGGCGCGCTGCACATGCTGGTGCTGCTGCACTTCTACAAGCTGGGCTACACGCCCCTGCAGCTCGGGCTGCTGTTCGTGCTCTACGAGGTGTGCGGCATCGTCACCAACCTGGTGGGAGGCTGGATCGCCGCGCGGCTGGGCCTGCGCGCCACCCTGCTCGCCGGACTGGCGCTGCAAGTGGGCGCGCTCACGATGCTCTCGCCCGTGGACGCAAGCTGGACCGCGGACGTCTCCGTGGCCTACGTCACCGCCGCGCTCTCCCTCTCCGGCGTGGCGAAGGACCTGACCAAGCTGAGCAGCAAGAGCGCCATCAAGCTGCTGCTGCCCGGCGCGGCGCAGGGCCGTCTGTTCCGCTGGGCCGCCCTGCTGACGGGCTCCAAGAACGCGCTCAAAGGCTTTGGGTTCTTCGTGGGCGGCCTGCTGCTGGCCGTGTTCGGGTTTGCTCCGGCGCTGCTCACGCTGGCGGGGTTGCTGGCGCTGGTGCTGCTGGGCTCGGCGCTGTCCGTGCCCGCAGGCATGGGGCGCGCCCAGGGCAAGGTGAAGTTCACCGCGCTGTTCTCGCCTGACCGCAACGTGAACCTGCTGTCCGCCGCCCGGGTGTTCCTGTTCGGGTCGCGGGACGTGTGGTTCACCGTGGGGCTGCCCCTGTTCCTGGCCGCTGTGCTGGGCTGGAATTTTACCCAGGTGGGCGGCTTCCTGGCGCTGTGGGTGATCGGCTACGGCATCGTGCAATCGTCCGCGCCGCAGCTTTTGGCGACGAGCCTGCGCGGCTTGCCCCCCGCCGGGCGC
>JBGPEV010000130.1:0-7452 GCA_041482995.1 bacterium
CACCTTTGGCGACCCCGACTTTCTCAACGGGCCCACCCATGCGGTGCGCATCGTGCAGGCGCTGCACGCGCGCTATCCGGCGCTGACCTTCGATTTCACGGCCAAGGTGGAACACCTGCTGCGCCACCGGCACCTGCTGCCGCGGTTCGCCCAGGCCGGCTGCGCGTTTATCGTGAGCGCCGTGGAGTCCCTCAGTGACACGGTGCTCAACAACCTTCGCAAGGGCCACACAAGGCAGGACGTCTGCGATGCGCTCGAACTGATGCGCGGTGTGGGCATCCCCTTGCGGCCGACCTTCGTTCCCTTCACGCCCTGGTCCACCTTGCCGGACTTCCTAGAATTGCTGGAGTTTGTGGCCCGGGAGGGGCTGATCGGAAACATCGATCCGGTGCAGTTTTCCATTCGCCTGCTGGTGCCGCCGGGCTCCGGCCTCCTCAACACGCCCCAGTTCGCCCCCTTCCAGGGCCCGCTGAACCGGGAAGCGCTGACCTATGGCTGGACCCACCCCGACCCGCGCCTGGACGCGCTGCAGCGGGAAGTGGCGCGCGTGGTGGAACGGGCGGCTGCGGAGAACACGCCGCCCCAGGCCACGTTTCGGGAGATTGTCTCGGCCGCCCGTGCCGCTGAAGGGACCAACGCGGATTCTCCCGCCTGGCTGGTCGAACCGGCGCCATTGACGTTCACGCCGCGCCTCAGCGAGCCTTGGTTTTGCTGAGCGGAGCCCACCGGGGGTCAGGTGACCTCCTGGATGTGATGCGGCCTCAGGGCAGGCCACCGGACGAGGCGCGGCGCGCGGGCACGGCCGGTACCTTGGCTGGCAGGGAGCGGATATCGAACTTCAGGCAGCGGTGGGCCGCGCGCAGGGCCGCCTCCACCGCTTCCGGCCCCGTGCCTTTGGCGTAGATGAAGCCCAGGTACCGGTCTCCCTCCGGCAGCGGCACCACGGTCTGGGTGACCGGAATCGTGATCTCCACGCCCTGGATTCCAGGCACGCGGCGCGCGGCCGCCAGCCCCCGCACCCCGCGCAGCGTGCCGGCGGCGGGAATCGGAATCATCATCACGCCCGCCGCCTGCGCCTCCCGTTCCGTTTGCAACGCGGCGAGGCCCACCGCCTGGCGCAGGATCAACTCCTCCAGGGAAAGCCCGGTCCCGAACCGCAGCACGCGCGAGCAGTGGCCGCCGATGGTGCGCGCCGCGACCTCCAACATCACCGGCGCCCCGCCATTCAGGCGCAGTTCCGCGTGCACCGGGCCCGTGCGCAAGCCCAGGGCGCGCACGGCCCAACCTACGGTTTCGAGCGCGCGCCGCTGCACCGTTTCCGGGTGCCGCGACGGCGTCACGAACAGGGTTTCCTCGAAGTACGGACCGTCCAGCGGGTCCGGCTTGTCCAAGAAGGCGAGCAGGCGGAATTCCCCCTCCACCACCACGCCTTCCAGGGAAACCTCCGGCCCGGGAATGAAGTCCTCGACCAGCACCTCCTCGGCCAGCACCCCGCCGCGCGCTCGCACCTGCGGATCGGCCAGAATGGCGCCGATGCGCAAGAACGCGGCGCGGAACTGCTCCGGCGTATCGGCGCGAATCACCCCGCGGCTGGCGGAGAGGAACAGCGGCTTGAGCACGCAGGGGTAGCGCGCCTCCCGCGCCGCCACCACCCCATCCGCGGCGAGCGGCACGCTCGTGAACCGCGGGCCGGCGAGACCCTCGGAGCGCAGAATTTCCCGGAACACCCGTTTGTTCTGGGCCGCCGCAACGGACTCCGCCGGGTTGCCGGAGAGGCCCAGCGCCTGGGAAGCACGCGCCGCCAGCAGCAAGCCCCGGTCGTCAACCGCAACGATGGCGTGCAGGGGGTGCTCCCGGTGCAGGCTCGCGATTTCCGCCACCCCGCGCTCGGGATCGTCGAAGGACAACCCAGCCAGGCGGCCCGGCGCCAGGGCGGCGGTCGCGGGCGGCTCGTCCAGGCCGACCACGACGTCCACCTCCAGCCGCCGCGCCGCGCCCAGGAAATCCGCCGCACGGTAGGTGTCTGTGCCCATCAGCAACAGCAGCCTCGGCTTGCTCGGTGGGGACATGTTTGCCACTGCCACGGTCAGACGGTAGGATCACGGAAATGCCACGCTCGGGACGCATCCGTGGATCAGCATAGCATGGAGAATCCCGCGGGGCTGCCGGACGCGGCTTGCTCCGGCCGCGCAACCCCCACGGCGCGTCTTCCGATTCACCTTGAACGGCAAGCCCCGCAGGGCGCGGGAAAACGTCAGCGTGAAGGTCCAAAAAATGGCGAATCCGCAGATTACGCAGATTTTCTCTGCATCCTGCGCCACCGAAAGCAAGTCGCCGCTGCGGCGGACTCTCGGATAAACCCCATCGGCCTTCGATCTCAATTGTCCTTGGGTCGCATCTTCTGTTGTGAATCTGCGAAATCTGCGAAATCTGCGGATGCGCTGTTCCGTAGTTCGAAAGGCAACCATGTCCGATTCCCTCACCCGCCGCCGGTTGCTGTACGGCACGTTGAGCTTCGCGGCCATCGCCGCCACGGGCGGGCTGGTGCCCGTGCGGGCCGGGTCGCTCACCCTGACCCCGCGGCAGACCGAGGGCCCGTTCTATCCGGTCACGCTGCCGCTCGATCAAGACAATGACCTGGTGCAGGTGCAGGGCCGCCCGGCGCGGGCACTGGGCACGGTGACCCATGTGATCGGCCGCGTGCGCGACGCCCAGGGCCGCCCGCTGCCCCAGGCGCGGGTGGAGATCTGGCAATGTGACGCCAAGGGCGTGTACCTGCATCCGGCGGACCGCGGTGGGCGGGACGAGAACTTCCAGGGCTATGGGCAGACCCTCACCGACGCCGCCGGCGCCTACCGCTTCCGCACGATCCGCCCCGTGGCCTACCCCGGCCGCACGCCCCACATTCACTTCAAGGTGACCCCGAGCGGCCGCAGCCCGCTCACCACCCAGATGTACGTGGCCGGCGACCGCCAAAACGCCCGCGATTTCGTCTATGCCGAGATTCCCAGCGCCGCGGAACGCGCCAGCGTCACCGTGGCCCTGGAAGCCGCCCCCCAGGTGGAGTCCGGTGCGCTGCTGGGCGTGTTCGAGATCGTGTTGGGGTAGAGGCGCGGCCGCGTTCATCCGTGCTACGCTCGACGAGCGTCCCTCCCAATAGAGCACCCAGGATTTGCGATGATCAAGCGTCCCCAAAAACCTCGCGCGCGCGACGCTGCCAAGGCAGCGGCAACGGTGACCGTTCCCGGGAAACTGCCTTCCAGGAGTCGCAAGCGGCGAGCGGCGCCCGATTTCGTTCCGTATGACCTTGGAATCCTGCAAGGGATTGACCTCACTGCGCCGCGCAGGAAGCTGTCGCTGAAGGAGTTCGCGATCCGGGCAGCAGCGATCCGGGCCGGTCAGAAGCCACACAAATCGAAGGCGGTGGACCTGATCCGCGAGGATCGAGAGCGATGAGCCTTGTCGTTGTGGATGCATCGATCGCGGTCATGTGGTTTGCCCAGGAAAGGGATGCCCACGACGCAACAAGATTGCTCACCGGCGAACATGATTTGATCGCTCCAGACCTGATGTTCTTGGAGACCACAGCCGCGCTGTGCAGAAAGCGGCTGCTGGGGGAGATCGACGGCCGGCAACTTGACAAGTCCATTCGCGATCTCTCGGACGCAGCCATTGGCTGGACATTGTCCCACCGGCTGATTGGCACAGCGACTCGGCTCGCTGTCCAAACCCGGCACCATTTGTTCGACTGCCTGTATCTGGCATTGGCCCTCGAACGCGGCGCCCTGCTGGCCACCAACGACAGCAAGCTGGGGCGTCTGGCGGCCGCGATCACCCCACACGCTGTGCGGCTCTGGCAGCCAACGCCGACCTCCGCGTGACCGTGCCCCTCGATGCCGCCCCCCAGGTGGAAGCGGGCGCGCTGCTGGCGGTGTTCGAGATCATGGTGGGGTAAAGGGCGTTGCCTCTTGTCTCCATATCTCCGTGCATGCTAGCATGATGATAGCATTCGAACTGGAGGCATAAAATGGCTCAAATCCTTGTGCGGAAACTTAACGAGGACGTGGTCACCCGCCTGAAGGCCAAAGCCAGGGCCAAGGGGAAGTCGCTGGAGCAAGAGGCGCGCGACATTCTGACCGCAGCGGCCACGAATTCCCGAGAGGAGTTTGCGCGGTGGGCGGCAGCGCTGCGCGCCAAGCAGCCCATGCATACGACATCGGCCGCTGAGTTAATCCGCGAAGACCGGAACCGCTGATGCGATTCGTGGTCGATGCATCGACAGCGGTCACATGGTACTACCGTGAGCCACGTTCGGACGTTGCAGGTCAATTGCTCCACCCCGGACACGAACTGCATGCCCCGGGACTGCTCCGCCTTGAAACCGCAAGCGCATTGGCTAGACACATTCCCGCTGGCGACATCACGCTCCAAGAAATTGAATCCGCGCTCGTCCGACTGGATTCCGCTGGCTTGGTCTGGGCCCGCGACGCGGACCTGCTCATTGCTGCGTTGCGGATCTCGGCAGCGAGCAAGCACCCGATCTATGACTGCATCTACTTGGCGCTCGCACACCAGACAGGGGCTGTCCTTGCGACCATTGACCGGGACTTGGCCCATCTCGCTATGCGGCTGACTCCAGCCGTAAGCGTATGGGACCAACTGTTGGCGTAGCAGCCCCCTACCCCTCCGCCTCCTTGCCCAGGCTCTCGAAGAAGTCGCGCGTCATCTTTTCCGTAATGCCCGACAGCAGCCGTCCGCCCACCCGCGCGATCAGCCCGCCGAATTGCAGGTCCCCGTCGTAGCTGAGCCTGGTGCCCGCGCCGTCCGCGGCGAGGGTGACCGTCCCCGCGCCCTTGACGAAGCCCGGGCCGCCCTGGCCCTCGACGTGCAGCGTATAGCGCTCCGGCGGCGCCTTGTCCGTGATGCTGAGCTTGGCGATGTAGGTGCCCTTGATGGCGGCCACGCCCACCTTCAGCGTGGCCTTGAACTCGTCGGTGCCCGTCGCCTCGAGAGATTCGCAGCCCGGCATGTGCTTCCGCAGGATGGCGGGGTCGTTGAGGATCGCCCACACCCTGTCCCGGGGGGCGTTGAAGGTGAATGCGCCGGTCAGTTTCACGGGGGGTTCCGTGTGGAGGTGCGAACGTCAAAAGAAATTAGCCAGAGATGAACGCAGATAAACACAGATTCGGTCTTCAACTGCGGCCAGACCTCCTTCTTCCCGCACCCATTCGTTTCAGGTCGCCAGAAAGCATCTGCGTTCATCTGTGTCCATCTGTGGCTAATTCTTTCTCCGTTTCTGCCACCTTGCCCAGCCCCTGGAAGAAGTCCGCGGTCATTTGCTCCACGACGCCGGCGAGGAAGCGCTGGCCAATCGTGGCGATCAACCCGACCACCTGCAGCTCCCCGGCATAGGTAAGCGCGGTGCCCAGGCCCTGCGGGGCGAGGGTCACGGTCCCGCCGCCCTGCATCTCTCCGGTCATCCCCGCGGCCTGCACATCGATCCGGTAGCCCGTCGGCGGGCGCTTGTCGGAGAGCCGCAGGCGCGCCTCGAACGATCCACGCAGCGTGGCCACGCCGATCTCCAGCGTGGCCTTGTATTCGTCACTCCCCAAATCCTCCAGCGCCGCACAGCCGGGCATGCACTGTCGCATCTGCTTGGGATCGTTCAGGATTTCCCAAACGCGATCCAGCGGCGCATGAATGACGACTTGGCCTTCAACAATCATCGGTCAGCTTGCACGCGGAAATTCCGAGGAAACAAGATAGGGAATAAGGAACCGCCTGTTGGCCGATCATGGGGCGCGAGGACCGTCGGCGTTGTGTCTAAGCGTCATCCTTGGGCGGCGATTTCGGCGGAATCTTCATTTCGCTGATGAATTTGTTCTGCGGAAGCTCCGGGGGATCATCGTCATCGCCGCTTGATGCAGGAATGCCTTTCTGATCAACTTTGGATGGCGCAATGTCTTTCTGATCAACTTTGGAGCCCGTCGAATTTCGTGGGCCGCTCATGGTCACTCCATGTCATGTCAGCAGAGTTTGTTCCACATACCCGCCTGCCACTGTGAGAATGAAGACGGAAAGCAAGAATAGGAACCCGAGAAAAACAAACAACACCAAACTCCCCTTGAATTCTAGCCGAGTTTCATTCATCGCGCGATTAAACGTCGCAGCATCCGCGAAGCGAATCGATGCGTTTGCTTGAAGGAAGTTTAGAGTGCGCAATTCCGCGTCGATGTTCTTTTTCCAGAAGAATGCTGCGATCTGCTCTGAGCCTTCCAGGAAAGCCTCTGCTGGAGGCAGATATTTATATCTTAGCAACGTCAAGATCCGAAACCCCGCGTAGCTTGCCCAGCCAAAGCAGATTGCAGCCATTCCATAGGCGACGTAGGCGAGTGTGATCCATACACCCGCCGCCACACCACCCGTGGGAGAATCGGCCAAGGTTGGAAGTCTCGCGTAAATGAACGCCAGCGCGCCATATGCGACCGGGAGCAGTCCCAATGGGATTTGAGAAGCGCCGGTGATCTTGTCCTTCTGCTCCAATTCAAACCGATACTGCTCACTACAGATTTTCTCTACGAAATCGAGTGTGGACTTGCCGCGACGCAAGCTGGTCAAATCGTTTGGTGTCATCGTTCAACACCGTTCTCGTTTGCAGCCCGTTAGGGGAGCGCGGCGCAGAAAGTCAAACGTCTCGACTCCCCCAAATTCTACGGCGGCAAGTCAGGTTTGGCGGTGGACACAGCCCGCAATTCAAGGTCGTCCTCCCGCCTACTTCACCCCCGCCGCGGCCATCACAGCCCGCTGCGTATACACGCGGGCGGCGTTGGCGCGGTACTCGGCGCTGCCGTTGAGGGGATCGCTGATGGGGTTCTTGATGTCCTTGGCCACCTCGGCCGCCGCCGCCGCGATGCTCTTGGCATCGAGGGCCTTGCCCGCCAGCGCCTTTTCCACGGACGCGGCGCGGAAGGCCTTGCCCGTCACGCCGGTAACGCCGATGCGCGCGCTCTTGCAGGTGCTGCCGGACATCTCCAGCACGGCGGCCACGCCCACCAGCGCGAAGCCGGACGCCTGCTGCGCCAGCTTCATGTAGCTCGTGGTCGCGCCGGTCGTGGGCACGCTGATGGAGACCAGGATCTCGTCGGCCTTGGCGCTGGTCATCAGCGCATCCTGGAAGAAGTCCGCCGCTTTCACGGTGCGGCTGGACTTGCCCATCAGCGTCAGCTCGGCATCCAGCGCCACCATGGCGGCCGGCAGATCCGCGCTGGGGTCGGAGTGCATCAAGCTGCCGCCGATGGTGCCCCGGTTGCGCACCTGCTGGTCGCCGATGTGGCGCGCCACCTGGGCGATCACTGGACACTTGGACTTGATGGTCGCGTTGGTTTCCAACTCGCCGTGGGTGGTGCGGGCGCCGATCACGATCTTGCCGCCCTGCTCCTTGATGCCCTTCAG
>JBGPEV010000131.1:0-7440 GCA_041482995.1 bacterium
ATCCCCCGTCCTCGCCTGCCTAACGCTCGCGGTCGAGGCGTCGGGCCGGGCCGTCGGCACCGTCGAGGGACTGGCTCGAGACGGCTCGCCCGATCCGCTCCAGTCGGCGTTCGTCGAATGCGGGGCGGCCCAGTGCGGCTACTGCACCAGCGGCGTGCTGCTCACGGCCGCGGCTCTCCTGGCCGCCGAGCCGGACCCAACGGCGGGCCGCGTTCGGGAGGCACTGGCCGGCAACCTGTGCCGCTGCACCGGATACGACAAGATCCTGCAAGCCGTCAAGGATGCCGCCGCCGAGATGAGAACACCGGCCAAGTAGTCTTTCCCCAGCTTCCCGACGAGGCGCCATGAAGAAGCATCAAGTGACCGAGCAGTCCAAGCGCTACCAGGTGATCGGCACCCGGCCCGTGCGGCACGACGGCGAGGACAAGGTGACGGGCCGGGCGCAATACGGCGCGGACATCTCCTTCAAGGACCAACTCTGGGGCAAGGTGCTGCGCAGCCCCCATGCCCACGCCAAGATCCTCTCCCTGGACGTCTCCAAGGCCGTGAAGCTGCCCGGCGTGAAGGCCATCGCGACGGCGGCAGACTTGCCGCGCCTGGAAGACCGCGTGGTGGAGAGCGGGGAGGGCGTGGAGAACCTGAAGTACATGACCGACCGCATCCTGGCGAGCGGCAAGGTGCTGTTCCAGGGCCACGCCATCGCTGCCGTCGCCGCCACTGACCCCTGGATCGCGGAGGAGGCGTGCAACCTGATCGACGTGAAGTACGAGGTGCTGCCCCCGGTGATGGACCCGGTGGAAGCCATGGCGGACAAGGCGCCGCTCCTGCACGGCACGATCACCACGACCAGCCTGGGCAAAAAATCCCAAAAGGCCACCAACGTCTGCCTGCACACGCAGTTCAAGCGGGGCGACGTGGAGGCCGCGTTCAAATCGGCGGACCTGGTGGTGGAACGCGAGTTTCGCACGAAGACCGTGCACCAGGGCTACATCGAGCCGCACAACGCCATGGCCCTGGCCCGCAGCGACGGCCAGATCACCGTGTGGACGAGCACCCAGGGCGCGTTCCCCGTGCGGGAACAGCTCGCGACCATCCTCCAGCTGCCCCTCTCCCGCATCAAGGTGGTGCCGATGGAGATCGGCGGCGGGTTCGGCGGCAAGATTCCCGTGTACCTGGAGCCCCTCGCCGTGCTGCTCTCCCAGAAATCCGGCAAGCCCGTGAAGATGGTGATGACCCGTGCCGAGGTGTTCCAGGCCACGGGGCCGGGCGGCGCCGTCGTCAACCGCATGAAGATCGGCGTGAAGCAGGACGGCACGATCGCCGCCCTGCAGGCGTGGATGGCCTACGAGGCGGGCGCGTTCCCGGGCAACTGGGGCGCCATCGGCGCCATGTGCGTGTTCGCCCCCTACAAGACGGACAACGTGCTGGTGGACAGCTTCGACGTGCTCACCAACACGCCCAAGGTGGCCGCCTACCGCGCGCCGTCCTCGCCCCAGGCGTTGTTCGCCACGGAAGCGGTGATGGACGAGATCGCCGAGAAGCTGGGCATGGACCCCTTGGAATTGCGCCTGAAGAACGCCGCGCAGGAAGGCGACCTGAAAGTCGACGGTCTGCCCTATGCCCGGATCGGCCTGAAGGAAACGATCCAGGCCGCCATGAAGTGCGACCACTACCAGAGCCCGGCGCCCAAGCAGCCCTACCAGGGCCGCGGCGTGGCCCTGGGCTTTTGGCACAACGCCACGCTGCAATCCAGCGCCCTGGTGAACATCAACCCGGACGGCACTGCCAGCATCGTCACCGGCTCGGTGGACATCGGCGGCTCGCGCGCCTCCATGGCGATGATGACGGCCGAGGCCCTGGGGCTGAAGGCGGAGGACGTGCGCCCGTCCGTGGCCGATACGGACTCGATCGGCTATACGGACGTGACGGGCGGCAGCCGCACCACGGCCACCACCGGCATGGCCGTCTTCGAGGCCTGCCAGGACGCCATCCGCCAGATGACCCTGCGTGTCGCCAAGCTCTGGGACACCCAGCCGGACCAGGTTCTGTTCAAGGACGGCGCCTTCCAGCATGCCGCCGGCAAGCAACCGCCCATGACGGTGCGCCAGTTGGCCCCCAAGCTGCCCCGCACGGGCGGCCCGGTGCAGGGCCGCGCCGCGGTCATGCCCAAGACGGCGGGCAACTCCTTCTCGCTCCATATCGCCGACCTCCAAGTGGACCCCGGCACGGGCAAGGTGAGCTTCCTGCGCTACACGGCGCTGCAGGACGTGGGGACGGCCATCCATCCCTCCTACGTGGAAGGGCAAATCCAGGGCGGCGCCACGCAAGGCATCGGCTGGGCGCTGAACGAGGAGTACATCCACAACGACAAGGGCGAGATCCTGAACGCCGGGTTCCTCGACTACCGCATGCCCACCTTCCTGGACGTGCCGGAAATCGAGACGATCCTGGTGGAAGTGCCCTTCCCCGGCCATCCCTATGGGGTGCGCGGCGTGGGCGAGGCGCCCATCGTGCCCCCCATGGCCACCATCCACAGCGCGCTGGCGCGGGCGATCGGGTCGCGCATCCGCTCCCTGCCCATGAGCCCCCCCAAGGTGCTCGCGGCGCTGCAGGCCGCCGGCAAGCGGCCCATGGCGGCGGACTAGGGCTGGGTCCCGGCGGGGGCGTGCCAGCGTCCCCGCGCGTGCCTGTAAACCCCTTCCGTCACGCCTTCGGCGTGCCACCTTCCCCTGCAAGCAGGGGAAGGACGTCCTTATCGGACCGGGGCAGGTTCCTCTCCCTGCTTGCAGGGAGAGGTGGCCCGAAGGGCCGGAGTGGGTTTCCGCGACGTTGGCTTGTTCCTTCACACCTGCCCCTCCTCCCATGGCCACCGTCCACGTTCCCTCCCTGTTGCGCGACCTGACCGGGAATGCGGATCAGGTCGACGTGCCGCTGCCCGTCGGCACGCAGATCACGGTGGGCGAATTGCTCGTGCAACTGGACGGCCGCTATCCGGGCTTTTCGACCCGCCTGCTCTACTTCGGCGACCTGATGCCCGGTATCGCGGTGTTCGTGGACGGCCAGCAGGGCTTCATGAAGCTGCAGGAGAAGCTGGGCGCGGCCAGCCACGTGCATTTCCTGCCCCCCATCGCCGGGGGGTAACGCCGCCCGCCCCACCCGCGGGTTCCGCCACCCTTTGCTCCCGGCCCGGCGGATGCGCGGCCAGTTCGTCATACTTACAAATTTCTCCATCAACCGAAGGACTTGCGAGAGCGGGGGAGGCACCTCCGTTTCCCTCCAACCCCACCGCTTCCGGTGGGCCGGCTGCCTCGTTTCCGCCCAACCCGCAGTCCATCCCAGTGCACGAAGACAGGCCCTGCGTGGGGCCTACCTCCGAGTCTGCGGGAAACTCGGCTGGCCAGAAGATCGGCTCGCGCTCCACCGCGCCGGCGATCAGGTTGTTGCGCCGGTGCTTCTGCAATAGGAGCAGTTTGTCCCGCGCCCGGCACAGCAGGCGGTCCAGGCGGCTTTCCTGCAGCGTGCAGTCCATGGCCTTGTGTATCCAGCGGTGCGAGTCCTTTTCGCAGATGTGTCCCGCCAAGCCGTTGGGGTCGCCGAAGAGCAGCGCCTCGGTCTGGGCATCGTAGACCGCCTGCCAGCGCCGGCAGCGCGCGATCCGCCACTGGTGAGAGGCGATCGCCTCCACGCACGCCGCTTCATCGACCGTACGGGGCCGGTAGGTGTGGAACAGGTCCCGGCGCAGGCGCGAGAACTCCTCCGGGTCGTCGTCCGGCAGGAGGATCGCCACGCTCCGCAGCCCGTGCTTGAGCGCGTTCAACTGGTGTGGCGTTTTGTCTGGAGCAGCCGACATTTGTGTCTGTTGAGGAAGGTGTTGGCCATCCGCTGAAGGAAACATGGGTGCCCTCCTGGCGAAATTTGATGTGGATTGGATCTGTTCCCTACAAGATAGCGGATTTCATACAAAAGTCAAGTTATTTTTGCGAAGGCGCCGACACCCGCTCAGAGCGCCAGGATCAGGCAGGTGGTGGTGCCGTGGGCGTAAAGCTTGCCGGCGTCGTCGAGCAGCTTGCCCTCGGCCGTGATGACGCTGCGGCCGGCGTTGATGACCCGGCCCTCCGCGCGCACCCGGCCCGTCTTGTCGCTCATGCCACGCACATAGTTCACCTTGATCTCGAGCGTGGTGAACCCCTGGCCGACGGCCAGGGTCGTGTGCGCCGCGCAGCCCATGCAGGAATCCAGCAGGGTCGCCGCATACCCGCCGTGGACGCTGCCGAGGGGATTGTAGAAGCGTCCGTCGGGGCTGCCCTCGAAGATGGCCAGTCCTGTGTCCACCCGCACGAGCCGGAAGTCCAACGCCTGCATGATGGTGGGGGCGGGAAAGCGGCCCTCGACCAGGGCCTGCATGAATTGCAAGCCGCTGAGTGCGCGGACGCTCTCCGTGGGAACCACCCCAAACTTGAGGATGGATGGGGCGGATGGTGTGTCGGTCATGCGGGTTCTCCGGTGGTTGCAACACGCTTCCCGTGCATGTGCACCTAACCCGGAAGGTGGAGTCGCGCAAGTCCCGCGCGGAAGTCGCTCACTTGGACGACGCGCCACCCAGCGCCCCCGCCCCCAACATCGGGTCCGGGTGCACCGTCGCCGCGCCGCTGTAGCGGTCGGCATCGATTACCAGTTGGCGCATGATCCGCTCCAGGCGCTCGCGCTCCACCCCTTCGCCGCCGGTCACCCAGACGGGCGGACCCGCCAGGATCACGGTGCGGGAGAAGGGCTTGGGCACCTTCATGCGGTCCCAGGTGTTGAATTCCCACCGGCGCGGCGCGGAAAAGGCCAGGGGCACGATCGGCACCCCGCGCTTGCGGGCCAGGGCGGTGACCCCCGGCTTCAACGCGTAGCGGGGACCCGTGGGGCCGTCCGGGGTAATGACCACGTGGCGGCCCTCCGCCAGCAGCCGCAACATCTCGCGCAAGGCGCTGCTGCCGCCTTCCTTTGGCGATCCCCGCACGGGCTTGAGGCCAAAGCGCTCGGCGATCCAGGCCACGTCGTCCCCGTCCCGGCTGCGGCTGATCATCCCGGCGTAGCCCAGCGGGCCCAGCACGGGCAGAAAGTAGAAGATGGCGTTGTGCCACAAGCAGAGGATGTAGTTCTGCCCCTGCCGGTCCAGGGTCTCGATCACGTTCCAATTGAGAAACGTGCGGCGGATGGTGCGTGCCACGAACCAGATGAACAGGTACACGAACAGACGTTTGAGCACGGTCTCGCTCCGCGGGGAACGGCAACTGCATCCACAGATTTCACAGATGACACAGATTCACTTGGAGTTCACCTGGAGCAGCCCGTTTTGGTCCCCCGCAGACACCCCTGAAGGACCATTCGGGAACGGTAGTGGGGCAGTCAAGGCTGAACAGCAGATTTCTCGCTGCGCTCGAAATGACAACCCATTGTCACCCCGAGCGAAGCGAGGGGTCTGCTGTTCGACGGTCGGCGAACTGACCTGCCATGCTGGAATCCCTTGGATAGCAATCGTCCGTGAAATCTGTGAAATCTGTGGATGTCGTTTCGCGGACCATCATGGAGCACAAGCATGAGAACGCTGCAAGACTTGTATGGATTGAAGGGCAAGATCGCCCTGGTGACGGGGGCCTCCAGCGGCCTGGGCGTGGAATTCGCCCGGGGCCTGGCCATTGCCGGGGCGGACGTGGCGCTGGTCGCGCGGCGCAAGGAGCGGGTCGACGCCCACGCGGTGGAACTGCGCGCGCTGGGCGTGCGCGCCTTGGCCGTGCAGGCGGACCTGACGGACGACGCCCAACTGGAGCGGGCCGTGCAGGAGGTGGAGCAGGGCCTGGGCCCCGTGGACATCCTGGTCAACAATGCCGGCATCGCGCCGCTCGGTCCGGCCGAAAACCAGACCCGGGAGCAATGGGACAGCGTGCTGGCGGTGAACCTCACCGCCGTGTTCCGGCTCAGTCAGCGCGTGGGGCGGAGCATGATCCAGCGCGGCCAGGGTGGGCGCATCGTCAACATCTCCTCCATCACGGGCAGCCAGGCCGGCAATCCGATTTTCGCCACCGTGGGCTATGTGGCCAGCAAGGCCGGGGTGGATGGCCTGACCCGCCACCTGGCCATCGAATGGGCCAAGCACAACATCACGGTCAACGCCATCGCGCCCGCCTGGTTTCCCACGGAGATGAACAGGGACCCGCGCTTTGGCGATGTGCATCCCAAGTACAAGGCGCGGATGATCGAGCGCACCCCGATGGGGCGCCTGGGCCGGCCCGGCGAGTTGATGGGCGCGGTCGTGTTCCTCGCCTCTCCCGCCGCCTCCTACGTCACGGGGGTCACGGTGCCCGTGGATGGCGGCTGGCTGGCGTGGTGAGCGTGGCAGGCCAGGGCAACCGCATTCTCGAGAACACTTCAGAAGAAGTGGGTGGCGGCGGGCCGAAGCCTGCCCTGAGCCTGGCGAACGGGTGCCCGCCCAGCGCCGGACGCTTGCGGGAGGCGCCGGCAACTCCGTGCGCGGATGGGCACGGAGGCCCGTCCTACCGGGCCAGTGTTGGCGGTCTTTACGAGAATGCGCTTGCCCTGGGTGCCAGACGGTTCTTGTGTAGGAGTTCAGTTCAGCGTCAGGTCGAGGTGTTTCTACGGGATGCTTCGCGTTGCTCAACATGACACCCTTTCCTATCGTGTCATTCTGAGTAACGCGAAGAATCCCCGATCTTGGGCACGAACGCGGCCATCTGATCCGGACCCCTGCTTGGTGGTGATAACGCCCCCGTGGCATCCCCCCGGTTTGTGAGTAGAATGGGGGCGATCCAGCATGCGTCCCACGGGTAGCCGCCTTCCAAGCCTGGAGTCTCCGAGCGGTGATGGATTCCCTCGAAAGTCACGCCCATCCGCAACCCGCCGCGTTGGGCAGCCCGCCCGGCGCCCGTCCGGCGGCCGCGCCGGATCTGGCGCCGCGCGGGGTGCAGCAGCGGCGCTTGGCGCTGATCCTGGCGCTGACGGCGGGCTTCGCCGTAGTGGAGGCCGCCGGTGGCGTGCTGAGCGGGAGCTTGGCCCTGCTGGCCGATGCGGGACACATGGTGACCGACGCATCGGCCCTGGCGTTGTCCTTGGCGGCCGTGTGGCTGGCGGGGCGGCGCACCTCCGCCCAGCGCACCTACGGCTACCGGCGGGCGGAGTTGCTGGCCGCCTTCCTCAACGCCTTGACGCTGGTCGGACTGGCGGTGTGGATCGCGATCGAGGCGGTGGAGCGGGTGCGGACTCCGGCACCCATCCTGGCCGGGATCATGTTCTGGGTGGCCCTGGCCGGCCTGGGGGTCAATGCGATCGGCATCGCCGCGTTGCGGGGGTTGGCCCACTCCAACCTCAACCTGCGGGCCGCGCTCTGGCACGTGGCGGGCGACCTGTTCGGCTCGGTGGCCACCCTGGCCGCCGCGG
>JBGPEV010000132.1:0-7388 GCA_041482995.1 bacterium
AGGCGAACGACAGCGTGTCCGCCAAGGTGCTGGTGGAGCGGCACGCGCCGCCCAACGAGACCGTGGAGACCCGTACCGCCGCCGTGCGCGACGTGGCGGTCTACGGGGTCACCACCTGGGTGCGGGGCCGCCCCTACCTGCTGGCCGGCAACATCGTCATCGAGTACATGGGCGCCGCCCAGGACAAGATCGACCTGATCCAGAAGCTCGCCGCCGTCATGAGCACCCGCTTCGCCTTCTGGTCCAAGCTGCTGATCAAGAACATCTCGCTCGAACTGCTGGGCGAGCAGATGGCTCGGAGTCGCCAAGGCTAGCGCCCCAAGCGTAGAAGCAGTCTCAAGATTCGCTGGGCGGTGGGCAGCGAGCCGGTCGTTCACCTCCGGTTGCTTCCCACCCTGCCTCGCGGCGGCGCAATTACCGTCAATTATAGGCCGGAGAGCGCATACCTGGAGCGGACTTGCACCGCTCTAACCTTGCACACTCTCAGGCGCACTGGCGGCGGGCGACTCGCCTGCCCCCGCATCTTAGACGGGCCAGACGCTCTGGAAGAAGCGCCGGATGTCCTCCGCCAGCGCCTCCGGCTGCTCCAGCGCCGCGAAGTGGCCGCCCTTGAGGTAACTGGTCCACTGCACGATGTGGTAGGCGCGCTCCACCCAACTGCGGGGCGCGCGCAGAATCTCCTTGGGGAAGTCCGCGAAGCCGACGGGAATCGTCACGCGGCCGCCCGGCGGCAACTGCTCCTTCGCCCGGCGGTGCTCGTTGTACAGGCGCATGGAAGACGCGATCGTGCCGGTCACCCAGTAGAGCGTGATCAGCGTCAAGATCTCGTCGCGGCCGATCGCGCCCTCGGGATCGCCTCCGCCATCGCTCCAGGCGCGGTACTTTTCCACCAGCCACCCCGCCAGGCCCGCCGGCGAGTCGTTGAGCCCGTAGCCCAAGGACTGGGGCCGGGAACCTTGGATGGCCATGTATCCGAATTCTTCCGACCGCTGCCGTTCCCAGCCGGCCAGGTACGCCATTTCTTCATTCGTGAGCGGCTCGCCCTCGCTCAAGTCGGAACTCAGTCCAGGCATGTTCAGATGCAGACCCGCCACGGCGGCGGGTTGGTCGAACGCCAGCCACGAGGCGATCACCGCGCCCCAGTCCCCGCCCTGGGCGCCGTAGCGCGGGTATCCCAGCGTGCCGCTCATGAGCGCGTGAAACCGCCGCGCCACGGCCCGGGGCGATTCGCCCGGCTGCCGCGGCGCCTCGGAGAATCCGTAGCCGGGCAGGGAAGGCGCCACCACGTGGAAGGCCGCGCGCGGGTCGCCTCCGGACTGCTCGGGTTGGGTGAGCCGCGGGATCAGCTTGTGGAACTCGTACACGGCGCCCGGCCAGCCGTGCACCAGCAGCAGCGGCCGGGCGTGGGCGTGGGTGGAGCGCTGGTGGACGAAGTGCAGCCGCAGACCGTCCACCGCCGCGGTGAACTGGGAGCAGCGGTTCAATTCCGCCTCGCTGCGCCGCCAGTCGAAGCCGCTGCGCCAATAGTCCACCAGATTGCGCAAGTAGCCGAGGTCCGTGCCCTGCGCCCATGCCGCGTGCGGCGAGGGATCGGGCCAGCGGGTGCACTCCAGCCGGCGGCGCAGATCGTCCAGCACGGCCTGCGGCACGGCAATCGTGAACGGCTCGATCATGGCGCTTTCCCCGGTGAGTCCACGGCGTCCGGCGCGTCCTCCAGCAGCCGCACCACATCGCCCAGCATCCAGAACGACCCGGTCACCACCAGGGGCCGCGCGGGCTCCCGCGCCGCCGCGCGCAGGGCGGCCGCGGCATCGGGACAGCTCACGCGTTCGGGTACCCGGGCCATCCCGGCGGCGGCCGACGCGATGAAGGCCTCGAGCGCCGCGGGGGCCGGTGCGCGCGCCGTCTGGGGCGCCAACGTGATCAACCGCGCGGCGTGGGCGAGCAGCGCGCGCAGGGGCGGCCGCACGGAATCCACCAGCTTGTCGGCCTGCATGCCGAAGATCAGCGTGTAGTCCCGCACGCCCCAGCGCTCCAACTGTTCCGCCAGGGCGGCCAGCGCCGGTGCGTTGTGGCCGCCGTCCAGCACGACGCTGTCCAGCCGTGACCGCGGAGCACCGGCGATCCGCTGCCGTCCGCGCCGCTCCAGGCGGCCCGGCAGGTGCGTGGCCAGGGCGCGCTCCACCAGGGCGGGAAGCTCCGCCGGGCTGGCGGGTCCCAACGCGGCTTCCGCGGCCACCAGCGCCGTCGCGGCGCACTGCCGCTTGACCGCCGTCAACTCGATCGAGGGAAACGGCACCGTGAACGCCGCGCCGTCGCACCAGGTGACGGCGACCGTGTCGGCCGTTGCTCCCGGCGCCAAGCGGACGCGCGAGGAGGGCAGGAGCGGTGCCCCCCGCGCGCGCACCTGTTCGGGCAGCCACGCGGCCAGTTCGGGGTCCTGTTCCGCCATCACCACCGCCACCCCCGGGCGGACGATGCCCAGCTTCTCCCCGGCGATCTCCCGCAGGGTCTGGCCCAGCACAACCTGATGGTCGAGCCCGATCCGGGTCAGCACGCACAGGGCCTTGGGCGTCACGTTGGTGGCGTCCGCCGCGCCGCCCAGCCCGGTCTCCAGCACGGCCCAGGCGACGCCTGCCGCGCGGAAGGCCAGCAGGCCCATGGCCGTCAGCAAATCGAAGTAGGAGAGGCGCACGTCCGCCCGCAGCCGGTCGGCCTCGTCCAGCACGGCATGGCCGGCGCGGGCGAATTCGGCCTCGGCGATCCAACGGCCGTTCAGCACAATGCGTTCGCGGATATTGGCCACGTGGGGCGAGGTGTAGAGCCCCCAACTGAAACCGCGCCGCCCCAGCAGGCGGGCAATCATCGCCGCCGTCATGCCCTTGCCGTTGGTGCCCGCGACGTGCACGATGCGCGGCCCCCGCTCGGGATTACCCAGCCGTTCCAGGAGCTTGCGGATGCCAACGAGCTTGTCGGGCCGCCGTTGGCTGGGGAAGGGCTCAATCCGCTCCTCGGCACGCAAACGCGCGAGGAAGCCAGCGTAATCGGATGCCGGGGGAGCCATGGGGAGCGTCGCCTGCCGTGCGGGGGGTGGGGACACGGGAGGCATTTTTCCACAATTCGGGCGCGAATGGTATGCTCGAAGCAAGCGGGTTCCGGCGCGGTGCCGGAGGCCCGGCACGGGGGAGCGATCGCTCCCGGTTGCGGTCTGCCCGCGGCGCGCGAAGCAAGGCGCAGGGCGGCCGGGAGACCAGGGCCATCGATGAATTTTGGCAGTCCCGGCTGGTTCAGTCGCTATCTGGCGTTCCGCACGGAACAGCCGCTGGGGAACCATTTGCCCAGTGCGGGCGTGCGGGTGTTGGATCACCCGGGGGTGCATCATGAGATGGACCAGGCGATCTACTACTTCCTGCAGCCGACCGGCCTGCTCTATGGCTACCCGGTGGGCTGGCCCTATGTGAAGCTGCAATACCCGCAGAGCCAGTACTTCGACTCCTCGGCCAAGGTGCACCTGATCTTTCTGGAGGCGCTGTTCGGCTGCATGGTGGCCGACCGGCACTTCCTGCTGGAGGGCATGGCGGAGGAAGCCGATCACCTGGGGCCCGCGACGCGGCTCTCCACCTACTTCTTCCTCAACGCGCCGTCGGACGCGCGGCGGGGTTGGAACTGGTTCGTGCCCCGCTGGCGGTTGTTCCAGCGCAATGGACACCGGCGCGGGCGCTTCGAGAAGATCGTGAGCCGCCGGATCGGCCAGGGCACCAAGCTGCTCAATATCCCCGACTACTACAACAGCTTCCTGTTCCTGGAAATCTTCCACTGCCTGCAATGGCAGCGCCGGCTGCTGCTGGAGCCGGCCAAGCGCCGAGAGGCCCTCTTTGACTTGCACGCGCGCCAGATGCAATTGCGGGAGACCCTGCTGGAGCTGCAGATCGTGGCGGCCCACGCCAGCGGCGCCGTGGACGCGGCCGAGCAGCGCCTGTTCGACCAATTCCTCAGGGCGGCGGGCCTGCCCAAGCCCCGCCAGCAGCAGTTGCGCGAGGCCATGCGGCGCGGCCTGACGCTGGAGCAGGTGGCCATTCCCGAGATGCCCTGGCTGGTGCGCCGCTATTTCCTGGACGTGATCGTGATGGTGCTGTTGATCGACGGCACCGTGGACGAGTTGGAACAGAAGTTCGTCGTGGAGTTGGTCGAACGGCTGGGGCTCTGGCGCGAAGAACTGGAGCAATGCCGCGCGGCGCTGGAGGCGTTTCTCATCCACCAGGAGCAGCACCTGCACCTGCTGCACGCCCGGCCCCAGGCGCTGCGCCTGGCGGACCGGTTGCGGGAACGGGCCACCGTGGCCATCCGCAAGAACCTGGACCGCCTGATGAACGAGGTGCGCGAGACCCATGAGCTCTATGCCCTGCTGATGAAGGCCACGCGCCATCCGCTCACGGCGGAGGAGAAACGCAAGGTGCGCAGCCAACTCTACGACATCATGAAGACCATCCCGGCGCTGGCGATCTTCGCCCTGCCCGCCGGCGGGGTGATCTTGCCGATCCTGATCCGCCTGCTCCCGTTCAACTTGCTCCCCAGTTCGTTCGACGATTGAGCCGCCATGACCCACACCCCCACCGGCTCCCCAGACGCCGCAGGATCGCCATGAACGCCGAACTCCTTGCGCAATCGGTCACGACGCGCGACCTGAGCTTCTTGCGCTTCCCCCAGGGATCGCCGGAGGCGGCCGCCCAGGTGGTCGGCGTGATCATGGTGGTGCTGTTCACGGTGACGATCACCCTCTCCGCCCAGCGCTGGTACCAGCGCTGGACGGACCGCCGCCCGAAGAAGGGCGCGGAGCACGTGAAGGCCGGGCCCAAGTTGAACCCCCGCCAGCAGGCGGCGCTGGACCTGCTGCGCTTCTACACCGATCCGCTCAAGCTCAAACATCTGCTCGACGACGCGCGGGTGTTCGAAAGTTCGGTCGAGAACGCGCTGCCCACCGCCAGCGAGGAGGATCTCGCGGACATCACGGCGCTGCGCCGCCATTTGCGCATGACGGTGATGAATCCCGATCTGCAGATCGTCTCCACCCGCCAGTTGCTGGAAGACCTGCCGGTGCGGATCATCGCGGCGGCGGGAGAGGACCGGCTCGATCTCTACTGCACGGTGCTGCAAATCAACGAGCATTTCCTGCTCATCGACTTGCCCTATCAGGAGGAGATCTACCGGTTGCTGATGGAGCATCCCGCCGTTCACCTGGTCTATTGGCGGGAGGAGAGCGGGGAGGCGATGTTCGACGTCACGCTGGAGCCGATCCAGCAGGGCACGCTCTCCGCCTTCCGCGCCCACCACGCCGTGCTGGCCGAGGACGCCGCCCACCGCGCGGATTTCCGGCTCACCGTGGATCTGCCGGTGCACTACGCGTGCGTCCCCCGCGAGCAACTGGTGCGGCGCAAGGAGACCGGCGTCCAGTTCACGGCCATCCAGGGCGAAGGCCGGCTGATCGACCTGAGCGATGGCGGGGGCGCGCTGGTCGCCCCGGACGCGCTGCCCGTGCAAGGCATCGCACAGCTCACGTTCACCCTGGAGGACAAACCGCTGCGGATGATGCTGGAGCTGCTCACCGTGACCCCCGGGGAGGGCGGCCATCACGTGGCGCGGGGCCGGTTCCGCGGCGCCAACCCGGATTCCCGCAGCCGCCTGCAAGCCTACCTTTCCCGCGAGCAGTTCAACCGGCTGCGCAACAAGGAGTCCATCCTCACCAAGGTGGCAGGCTGACCTCCGCCGCCCGCGGTAGTGATCTCGGTTGAACCGAAAGGTCGCAATCGGGGTGGGCTACTGGCTTGACCACAATGGCCGCCTGCCCTGGCAACGTGCCATCACCTCTCCCCCGGCCTTTGGCCGACCCCTCCCCCTAGGGGGAGGGGTGCCCCGAAGGGGCGGGGAGAGGTGATGGGAAGCCTCGCAGTTCAAACTGGACCACTACCCCGCGCGCGGGTTTCACGGGCTTCCGATTGCTGCTAAGGTGTCCGCACAATTCATCGCGCTGCGCCGTGCCGCCCGGGCCGAACCCGGCGCGGAGCGGCGCCGGCCGCGGGGCGAGCCCTGGGACGGTCCATAAGGAGCGGCAATGCCGGTGCACGCGTTCACGGTATACGACATGATCGAGCGGGGCGCGCTCTGCTGCGGCGCCCAGCCCGCGATCATCCACGGCGACACGGCGATCACCTACGCCCAGTTCCGGCGCCGGGTGGATGCCCTGGCGACGGGGCTCGCGGGTCACGGGATCGCCAAGGGCGAGCGCATCTGCATCCTCGCCCAGAACGACCCCGCCTATCTGGACCTCTACGGCGCCTGCGCGCGGCTGGGAATCGTCGCCTATCCCATCAACTGGCGGCTGACCGCCGAGGAGGTGGCGCGGGTCGTGGAGCGCGCCGCGCCGCGCATGCTGGTGGCGGATTCCTCCACGCTCAACCTGGTGGCCGACTGGCCCGCGCGCATGAAACACATCCCCTTCTGGTACCAGTTCGGCCCGGACCCCGGCGAAGGCTTCACCCCCTTTGCCCGGCTCTACATCGATTCCGGAGTCGTCGCCGCACCGGACCTGGTGGCGGACGATCCCTTCGCGGTCATCTCCACGGCCGCCGTGGACGCGATTCCCCGCGGCGCCGTGCTGACGCACGGCAATGTGCTCGCGGCCAACCAGTCGATCGCGGCGCAAATGCGCATCACGGCCGCGGACCGCTACCTGCTCGCGCTGCCCCTGTTCCACATCACCGCGTTGGGCAACGCGCTGGCCACGCTGCACACGGGCGGGGCCAACGTGCTGGTCTCCAAGTATGACGCGGACGAGGCCGTGCGCCTGGTGGACCGGCACCAGATCACCCACGTCTCCGACTTCCCGCCCGTGCTGTCCACGCTGCTGGATGCCGCGGAGAAGGCGGGCAGCAAGCTCGCCAGCCTGCGCATCGTCTCGGGGCTGGACGCGCCCGCCACCATGCAGCGCCTGCACGCGAAGACCCAAGCCAAGTTCTGGACCGGCTTCGGCCAGTCCGAGACCAGCGGGTTCGTCACGCTGTTGCCCGTGCAGGAGCGCCCCGGCACGGCGGGACAGCCCGTGCCCATCTGCCGCGTCAAGTGCGTGGACGACCTGGACCGCGAGGTGCCCACCGGCACGCCCGGCGAGATCGTGGTGCGCGGGCCGCTGGTGTTCCAGGGCTACTTCGCCCAGCCCGACGTGACCGCCCACACCCTGCGCAACGGGTGGCATCACACGGGCGACGTGGGCAAGTTCGACGCGGACGGCTACCTCACCTACGTCAAGCGCAAACCGGAGAAGGAACTGATCAAGCCCGGCGGGGAGAACGTGTACCCGGCCGAGGTGGAGACCGTGATCCTGCAGTTGGCCG
>JBGPEV010000133.1:0-7384 GCA_041482995.1 bacterium
ACGTCGCAACGTCGCAACGTCGCATCGGGGCGGTTCCCCGTGCAGGCTCACCCTCTCTCCCGGCAGCCGGTATGCAATGGATGGCAGCGCGGAACGGCTTGCGCGCCCGCCGTGTGCTGGGCCTGCTCGTGCTGGCGGCCTTGTTGCTGGCGCCGCTGGCGGCGTTGGCGGCCAAGGTCACCTATCTGGAACTCCCCGCGCAAATCAAACCCCGGGGCGCCGCGGCGTGGCGCTCCCTCAGCATCGGGCAGGAGGTGCGGGAGGGGGACGTGATCCGCACGGGCATGGGCGGCCGGGTGGAAGTGACCATTACGCAGAAGCGCGTGTTCCGCATCGGGCAGGCCACCGAGGTGGAACTGCCGGCCTTTGACGAGACCCGCGGCCTCAAGGCCAAGTTCAACGTGCTGGTGGGCCGCTTCTGGGGCAGCATCCGCGCCCCACTGGCGGAAACGCTGGGCGAGAAGGTGGAGGTGCAGACGACGACCGCGACCATCGGGATCAAGGGCACGAACTTCGGCGTGGATCACGACAAAGTGACTGAGAACACCGGGGTCACCGTGGTGGAGGGCACGGTCCAGGCGGCAGCGCCCAAGCCGGCCGGGGGCAGGGAGGAAGTCGCCGGCCCGCGCGAGATCGCGCCGCCGGCGGAAATTTCCCGCGACCAGTGGCTGTTTCTGGTCAGCCGCGATCAGAAAGTGGTGATTCGCCCCGGACAGGAGCCCAAGGTGGAGGCCATGACCGCCGCCGACCGCGCAGACGAGTGGCTGGTGTTCAACCGGGAGCGGGACCAGGCCCAGGACGCCGGCAGGTAAGTAGGGACTGCTCCACCCGTGGGGCAGACGCAAGGTCCGGCCATCGTCAATTCTTCGGGTTGGTGGGGTGGGCGTACCCCCCGCCCGCGCGGTGCAGGCGGGGGAGACGCCCACCCCACCGGCCCCGTGCCCAGGGAAAGTGAAGTTGCGGGTGGCCGGGTTCGCCCGCCGGCCCCGCGCCGCCGGGGCCTTATGCCTTCAGGCCGCGCAGCGCCTGGATGCGGGCGATGATGCTCCAGTCTTGCTCCGTGAACTGGATGCCGGCCCGGAATCCCAGTGGACCGGGCCGCACCCAGCGCACCGTGCCCAGCACGATGGCGTGTCCGTCGAAGATCTCCAGCACGACGGCGTCACCCGGCGACAAGGGGATCGGCACCTCGACGCCGATTCCTCCGGCGCCGATGTCCACGGTCATTCCCTCGAACCCATAGGGCTCCCGGAACTTGACCGCTTCCCGGTGGGGATAGCGCTGGGTCTTGCGGTGGGGATCGTTCGCCCCGGTGGCGCTGCCGGGCGCAAGCGGGTGCTTGGGAGTTTCCACCATACCTTGGCCGAACAGCAGGTTGCCCGGCCACGCCGCACCCGGACGGATACGCACAGCGGCCGATACCCTGTTGAACGCACCGCGGCGGAATCAGGCCCCCAGGAATCCGCGCAAGCGCTGGAAGGCGTCCTCCAACACGGGGGGCTCGTGGGCAAAGCAGAGGCGCAACCAGCCCTCGCCGCCGGCGCCGAAGGCCTTGCCGGGAGCGAGCATCACGCCGGTCTCCCGCAGCAGGTCCTGGCAGAACTGGACGCTGTCCCTGGCACCCGGCAGGCGAAAAAAGGCGTAGAAGGCGCCCTCCGGCCGGGCGACCTGTGCGCCGGGCAGGCCCAGCAGCCGCTCCTCGGTGAGTGCCCGCAGGCGGCGGTAGCGCTCCAGGCTCTGGGCGACGAACGGCTCCCCCTCCCGCAAGGCGGTGATGGCCGCCACCTGGGCCATGGAAGGGGCGTGGGAGGTGATGAACTCCTGCATCCGCGCGAAACCGCCGGCCAAGGCGGGCTCGGTCACCAGATAGCCCAGCCGCCAGCCGGTCATGCAATAGGTCTTGGAGAACCCGTTGATCACGATCAGCCGGTCCCCGCCGCGGCGCAACGTCAGGAACGACGGCGGAGCGGGCTCGGTGAATACGATGCGGTCGTACATCTCGTCCGCCACCAGGTACAGGCCCCGCGCCCGGCAGAACGCCAAGAGCGCTTGTTGCTCGGGCTCCGGCATGACGTAGCCGGTCGGATTGGCCGGCGAGTTGGCCACGATCAGCCGGCAGCGGGGCGCCGCGGCCACCGTGCGCTCCAGTAGCCCGAAGTCCAGGCGGAACACGCGCGTGGCGGAGTCGAACTCAAGGGGCACCTCGTGCACGCGGGCGCCCGCCAGCACGGCGGCCTGGTGAAAGTTGGGCCAGGCGGGGGTGATGACGGCCGCGTCGTCTCCCGGCGCCAGGAGACCCTCCATCACCAGGTGAATGGCCTGGACGCCCCCGCAGGTGACGACGAATTCGGCGGGGCTGACCGGCCGGCCTGCGCGGCGCTGGTGGTAGCGGGCGAGTTCCTCCCGCAGATCGGCCCGGCCGGCGTTGCTCTCGTAGAACACGGCCCCGCCGCGCAGCGCCCGGCACGCGGCTTCCACGATGAAGGCGGGCGTGCCCAGGTCCGGCTCGCCGAAGTGGAGCGGAATGTGGGAACGCGCCGGGTCATGCTGCTTGAGGGCCTCCCCCAGTTCATGCACCGCGCGGATCGCCGACGGCGTCATGGCCGCCAGGCGATGCGGGGAGCCCTCCCGCTGGGCAGCGGCGGGGGCGGGCGATGGGCGCGAGGGGGTGGCCACGGCGGCTCGAATCCGAAGGGTCAGTGCAGGGGGCCGACCCTTCACCATAACAGCGTTCCCTCCGGGAGAGAAACCGCGCCGCAAACCCGCACAGCACCGGAAAAAAGCCTGGCCAGCCGGTGACTTATCCCGCGGCGGGCGCACCGGGAGTATGGGTAATAGTTTTTGCTTGCATTGCCCCGGCGCACACAATATTGTTGTTCCATGAAACCGGCGGGGCGTCAGTCCCTGCGCGGAGGAGCGCCCGTGACGGCAGCGGACGTGGAGCGCTGGACGCCCGCGCCGCCGCGGGTCGGCGCGGGCGGTAAACCCTGAACCAGTGGCAAGCCGGGGAGAGTTCGACTATGTTGAACGCAATGCGGGTGATCAAGGGTTTGGACAAGCCCAGCGGAGAGCCGGCGATGGACCAGGACAAGGCCAAGGCGGTGGAATTGGCGGTGGCGCAGGTGGAGCGCGCCTATGGCAAGGGCGCCATCATGCGCATGGGCGATGGCGTGATCCAGCGCCTGCCGGTGATCCCCTCGGGGGACATCGGGTTGGACATCGCCATGGGTGTGGGCGGCTACCCCCTGGGGCGCATCATCGAAATCTACGGCCCGGAAGCTTCCGGCAAGACCACCTTGGCCCTGCATGCGGTGGCCGAGGCGCAAAAGCGCGGGGGGATCGCGGCGTTCATCGACGCCGAGCACGCGCTGGACATGCGTTACGCCAAGCTGATCGGCGTGAAGACCGACGAATTGCTGGTGGCCCAGCCGGACTTCGGCGAGCAGGCCCTGGAGATCGTCGAGATCCTCGTGCGCAGCAACGCCGTGGACATCATCGTGATCGACTCGGTGGCGGCCCTGGTGCCCAAGGCCGAGTTGGAAGGGGAAATGGGCGACGCCCACATGGCCATGCAGGCGCGCCTGATGTCCCAGGCCCTGCGCAAGCTCACGGCCGTAATTTCCAAGTCCCGCACGGTGGTGATGTTCATCAACCAGTTGCGCATGAAGGTGGGCGTGATCTTCGGCAATCCGGAAACGACCAGCGGCGGCAACGCGCTCAAGTTCTACTCCACCATCCGCCTGGACGTGCGCAAGACCAACCCCATCAAGGACGGGGAGATGGTGATCGGCGCGCGCGTGCGGGTGAAAGTGGTGAAGAACAAGGTTTCGGCGCCGTTCCGGCAGGTGGAGTTCGACATCATGCACGCCGGCGGCATCTCCAACGAGGGGAGCCTGGTGGACCTGGCCTCCGCCGAGGGAATCCTGCAAAAGAGCGGCACGTGGTACTCTTTCGAGAGCGAGCGCGTGGGGCAGGGCCGCGAGAACGTGAAGAAGACCCTGCAGGAGCACCCGGACATGGCCGAGAAGATCGCCCTGCTGATCCGCCGCAAGCACGGCCTGGAGGACGACGCCCCCGCGTTGAAGGGCGCGGACGTCAAGGAACTCGGCAAGGAACTGGGCCGGGAGTCCACCAAGGAATCCGGCAAGGCCGTCAAGCTCGCCGCGGTCAAGTCCGGAGAAGGTTAAGGCCGGTGATGCCCGACGCCCCCACCCCCAGCGCCGCCACTTTGCGCCCGCTGCTGCACGGCGCGGACGCCGTCGTGGACGTCCGCTCGCCCGGAGAATACGAGCGGGGACACATCGCCGGCGCGGTCAACGTCCCCCTGTTCTCCAACGGCGAACGGGCCCAGGTCGGCATCGTCTACAAGCAGCAGGGTAAACAGCCGGCGATCGGGCGCGGGCTCGATCTGGTGGGCGCGAAGCTGGCGCCGTTCGCCGGAGGCTTCGAGCCCTACCGGGACGGGCGCCTGCTGATCTATTGCGCACGCGGCGGCATGCGCTCCCAGGCCGTCACCGCCCTGCTCACCTCCCTCGGCTTCCGCGTCGAGCAGTTGCCGGGCGGCTACAAGGCCTATCGCGCGTACGTGCTCGCCGAACTGGAGCGGCGCGTACCGCCGCACCTGATCGTCATCCACGGCCAGACCGGGGTCGGCAAGACCCAGTTGCTGCGGGGCCTGGACCACGCCCTGGACCTGGAAGCCATCGCCCAGCACCGCAGCTCCCTGTTCGGCGGGGTCAACCTGCGGCCGCGCACCCAGCAGCAGTTCGACGCGGACCTGCTGGCGGCCCTGGAAGGCTTGGACGCGGGGCGGCCCGTGTGGGTGGAAGGCGAGAGCCGCAAGGTGGGCAACGTCACGATTCCGGAGGGACTGCGCCTCGCCATGCAGCGCGCCACCTGCGTGCTGGTCACGGCGGCCATGGAAACCCGCATCACGCGCATCGTCCAGGAATACACGGGGCCGGGCGACACCGTTGCGCCGGAAACGCTGGCCCAGTTGGAAGGCGCCCTGCGCTCGCTCACGTCCGTCTTCGGCAAGGCGCGCATCGAAGACTTGGCGGCCCTGCTGCGTGCCGGCGACCTGCGGCCCCTCGTGCGCGTCCTGCTGGAGGAGCACTACGACCCGCGCTACCTCCATGCGATGCGCAACTACCGGTACGCGCTCACGCTCTCCAGCGACGGCCTGGACGCGGCTGCGGAGACGTTGGTCGCGTTCTGGCGCCAAGCTGCTCTCCCTGCGCACCCGACATTGGATGAACTGGAGAGAAGGAGTTCCTAGCGCGACGCGATGCCCCTTGCCAGCAGGGCGGGTTCCGCATTACCTTAAGTGCTTGCCGCGCGACGGTCGAGCGCGGCCTGACACCACGGGGTGTAGCGCAGCCTGGTAGCGCTCTTCGTTCGGGACGAAGAAGTCGGAGGTTCGAATCCTCTCACCCCGATTGCGGTTTCAGGGGGTTGCGACAATGTCGCTTTGGCACATCGAGCTTGGAAGTGCGCATGAAGTGCGGTTTGCGGGGGCCTGTCCCGATCTATCGGGCCCCTGAGGCTGTCCTCCTGAAGGGGGCCACCCCCCACCCGCCCACGGTTTCGTCCAATGGCCAAGTTCGACTACGGCGCCTACTTCGGCCCCATCACGACCCTGGCGGATGCCCTCCGCGAAAGCCCCACGCGCTTCTGGGAGCCCACGCCTGAACTGCTCGCCCAGCCCCACGAGTACGTGCTGTACCTGGGCTGTAACGTGTTGCGGACGATGCACCTCGCCGAGGCCATCGTCGCGGTGCTGAAAGCAATGGGGGTGGATTTCATCACCCTTGGCGGGCCGTCGAACTGCTGCGGCATCGTCCACGCGCGGAATGGCGACGCGAACGCCGCCACCAATCTGACTCGGCACACCCTGGACAAATTCACAGGTGTGCGGCCAAAAGCCGTACTGATCTACTGCCCTTCCTGCCACTCGCGCATGGACAACGTGCTGCCTGATAGGAACTTCGATTTCGACGTGCCTTATCTTCACGTCACCGAATTCATCGCTGGGCGGTTGGGGCAACTCACCTTCAGGCATCCAATTGCGCGCCGCATCGGCCTGCACGCTCACAAGGGTTTTCCTCAACAGCACAAAGATACGGACTACACGCTGACAATCTTGCGCGCTATCCCGGGCCTGGAGGTCGTCGAGTTGCCTGCCGATGCCGAATGGGGCCTGGCTTGCACTCCACAGCAACTTTCCACGCTGCGTGCCGGCCGCTTTAGGTCCATGGTAGCGGCTATGTTCACCGAGGCACGCGTGCAAAGCTGCGACGGGGTGGCGACCGTCTACCATTCATGTTACCGGGAACTACTGCCTAGCGAATCGGAACACGGCCTGGAGTTCGTCAATTACCTGGAATTGCTGGCTGCTTCCTTGGGCTTGGGGCCATTCACGCCCCGCTATAAGGCCTTCAAGTTGGCGCAAGATCCCGAGGCAGCCTTTGCCGTACTGAGCCCTCGTGCCACAGAGCGGGGCCAGAATCTTGACCGCCTACGCCACTCGGTGCAATTGCACTTCGCGCCCGCGATTCCCCGTCCGGGCGGCAAGGATGGCATCTCCTGACCGTGCCCTGCCAAGTCGGCAAGTGACCGGTCAGGGTGCTCACCGGCGGGGTCGGTACCAATCTGAACGGGACGAAGAAGCCGGAGGTTCGAATCCTCTCCCCCCGATTGTGATTGCAGGGAGTTAGCATGGGAACCGGATTGCACGCCGATTCCGTAAGTGGACACGAAGTGCAGCTCGACTCGAATGGCAGAGGGCCTGCACCCTTTCCGGATGCGGGCCTTTCTTGTTTCTGTCTCCTGCGACGGCACCTATAGGCCCCTCATCAATACGCCACGCGCGGCTGAGCCGACGGCAGGTCGCCGCACTCGGGCAACTTTCTTCACATTCCGCACCGCCCGTCTGCGTGACACGTCCCGCTCGTTCCATTAGGATCGCGATCAGCGCAAACGACACGAGCGCCTGACGTGGGCCGTTACCCTCAAGTTGTGTCCGTACGCAATGTCCGAACGCGTGGAACGCAAGCTGGCCGCCATCCTGGCCGCGGATGTGGCGGGTTACTCGCGCCTGATGGGCCAGGACGAGGAGCGCACGCTCACCTCCCTGCGCGGCCACCGCAGCGGGCTGATTGACCCCGCCATCGCCGAGCATCGCGGCCGCATCGCCAACACGGCGGGCGATTCGCTGCTGGTGGAATTCGCCAGCGTGGTGGACGCCGTGCGTTGCGCGGTGGCCATCCAGCAGGGCATGGCCGGGCGCAATGCGGACGTGCCCGAGGCGCAGCGCCTGGTCTTCCGCATGGGAATCAACGTCGGGGACGTGATGGTGCAGGGCCAGGACCTGCTGGGCGACGGC
>JBGPEV010000134.1:0-7354 GCA_041482995.1 bacterium
GGGAAAAGCGCCATTGCCCTCCCGCATGCCCTCCACGGTGGTAGACACCTCCCCTTCCAACTCGGCCAGCATGCCGTTCAAGCGGGTTCTGAACTGCTCCAGCATGTCCTTGTCCATCGGCCGCCTAGTCGCAAACGAGAAACTCAGCAAGCACTGGATAAGCTGCAAAAATAGCATGGCGACCCGGACTTGTCATCCCGCGGCCCCGGGCTGCGCAGGGCGCCCGCAAAGTCAAATCCACGACCCGTTTCGGTCGGTAGCGGCGGGCGTCTCGCCCGCCAACTCGGATCTGGCGGGCGGGACGCCCACCCCACTGATCGCAACCAAGCCTAGAGTGATGACCTTGCACTTGCCCTGCCTGGGCTGCGGGCCCGGTGCCGCCCGGGCCAAACCGGGCTTGCGCGCAAGGCGGGGGCTACTTGTGGTTGATCGTGTCCTTCAATCCCTTGCCGGGCTTGAAGCGGGGCACCTTGGACGCGGGGATACTGATCTCCGCGCCGGTTTGCGGGTTGCGGCCCTTGCGTGCGGCCCGCTTGCTCACCGTGAACGTGCCGAATCCGACCAGCGTCACCGTATCGCCCCGGGTCAACGTCTTGGTGATGGACTCCAGGGTGCTGTCCAGTGCCCGCCCCGCCGCCGCCTTGGAAATGTCCGCATCGGTGGCAATTTGGTCAACGATCTCAGCTTTGGTCATGCAGGCTCCTTTTGATATGCGGCAACTCTGCGGGGTGGGCGAGGCGGCGGTGCGAATTCGGATTCCCGGCGGTCCGGTTCGGGGAGCCGGGGCCGCTCTCGCTGCGGCGTGGCTACCTGGGCAGGTGCGGAGTGGTTGAGGAACAGGGCCCTTTTTTCTTTCCCGAATCGCCTCCGAAGTCAATGGGGGATTCCCGCTAGCGGCGGGGCCATCCGCGGCATTTCAATAGGTGAAATGCGGACGCTGTTGGCGGGTGGGCGCTGCCGCCGCCCAACGGCCGGCACGGGCCGACGGGTCCGGTTGGCCAACGGAATGGCTCAGGACCGCACGGTGAACCCCTGGCGTGGGCAATCGCTCCCCGCCGGTTCGGGCTGGATGCGCAACCCCTCCACCCGGGAGTGGGACGGCCCCTGGCGCAGTTGGGCCAGAAAGGCCTGCCGGTTGCCCGGTGCGACGCGGGCCAACACCTCCACGTCGCCGGAGGGGAGGTTGCGCACCCAGCCCGCCACCCCCAGACGGCGCGCCGTGCGCTCGGTGAAGGCGCGGAAGCCCACGCCCTGCACTTGCCCGCTCACGACGATGCGCAGGACTTCATCCATGGCGGATCACCGCTCCGGCGCCACGCGCTGGGCCGCCGCGCGGGAGCGCCGCACATAGGCATACACGACATAGGCGGCGACCCCGGCCACGGCGGCGCCCACCAGCCAGTGGGAATACTCGCGCATGGCCTGGGCCAGCAGTTCGGGATTGGAGCCGAACCAGTAGCCCAGCAGCGTGAGAAACGCGACCCAGATGCCCGCGCCCAGGGTGGTGAGCAGGCAGAACTTCGCCAGGGGCATGCGGGACAGGCCGGCCGGCAGGGAGATCAGGTGCCGCACGCCGGGCAGCAGCCGCCCCACGAAGATGGCAAAGGCGCTATGGTGGAAAAAGAACCGTTCCGCGGCCAGATAGGCATCGAGGGACACGTGCAGATAGCGCCCATAGCGCCCGATCAGCCCCAGTAGAATCATGCGGCCTACGTAGCGGGCCACCAGGTAGTTGGCCACGGCCCCCGCCAGGGAGCCCAGCGTCCCCATCAGGATCAGGCCCGCCAGGCTCCATTCCGGCAAGCGGCGCGCCAGGTCCCCGGCGGGCGGCATCACGATTTCCGAGGGCAGGGGCACCACGCTCGATTCGATCGCCATCAGTAGGAAGACGCCCCAGTAGCCCATCCGGGCGATGAAGGTATCCGCCAGCCACTGGTTGACCTGGGCCAGGTACACCACCGCGCCGATGCGGATCAGCCAGAGCAACAGTGCGGAAGTAGCCGCCAAGCCCGCCAGCAACGCCATCAGCAGGAACCCCGTCTTCCAGGACCAGCGGGGGAACATGGCCATGCGGGCTTCTCCTGCGGGGCGGGGCGCAATGGGTTTGGGCTGTGCCGCCGCGATCGGGCCGTGCCCCGCCGCGCGGGCGGGGCCCGGGTCAGCGCGGAAGGGCCATCGAGGTCATCAGGCACGTGGCGCAGGGTGTTTCGACCCCCTCACTGACGGCTACCACGTCGGAACGGGCCACGATGAGGGTCTTGCCGGCGCGCACGACTTGTCCGCGGGCAATCAATCGCTCGCCCTGGCCTGGGGCGATGATATTGACCTTGAACTCGACGGTCAATGCGGCGTTGCCCGGCGGCAGCAATGTATAGCCCGCCGCTCCCCCGGCGTTGTCCGCGAGGGTGGCGATGATCCCACCGTGGAAGAAGCCACCGTGCTGACTGAGTTCCGGGCGGAACGGCAGATCGATTTCGCTGCGGCCCGGTGCCAGGCTCACCAAACGCGCGCCGATGTACCGCATGAACATCTGGCCGGCGAACATTGCGCGTGTTTTCCGCTCGTAGTCCGGATCCTGCGGGATCAGGGCGTTCATCGGGCGTCGGCCCCTGCGCCTAGCGGGCCGCCGCGCGGGGCACGGCCACGGGCTTGCCCGCCCGCGCCGCATAGGCGCGCATCTGCCCCACGTAGTCCAGCCCCACCATCTTGCTCCAGGCGTCCATCAGCCGCCGGGTGATGGGACCGGGGATGCTGTTGCCGATGGGAGAGCCGTTCACCTTGCCCACGGGCATCACGCAATAGCTCGTGGTGGTCAAGAACGCCTCGTCCGCCGTGAACAGGTCGTACAGTTGCAATTCGCTTTCCGCCAAGGGCAGGCCTTGCTCGCGCACCAGTCCCATCGCGGTATCCCGGGTCACGCCCTCCAGGATGGCGCGCGTCGTCGGTGTGCGGACGGCGCCGCCCCGCGCGATGAACAGGTTGCCGGAGACCACCTCGGCCAGATTGCCCTGCTCGTCCAGCAGCAGCGCCAGGGCGTCCGGGTCGATCAGCTTGGCTTCCAGGTCGGCCAGCACCATGTTCAGGCGGCTCGTCGATTTCAGCTTGGGATCCATGCCCTGCTGGGCCGTGGAGCGCATGGCCGCGGCTACCAAGGGCACGCCGTCGTCGTAGTAGTGCGCGTAGCGGGCAAATGGCAGCGGCTCCACGATGATCGAAACCAGGGTCGGCTCCACATCCATCACGTTCTTCCCTCCGCCGCGGGAGACGGTCTGCGTCACCCAGAAGTCGCCGTGCTGCCCCAGCAGGGGCAGATTGCGCTCGACGGTCTGCTCCGTGATCTTGACCAACTCGTCCAGGCTCATGCCGAGGGGGATGCGCGTGTACTTGAGCGAGCGTTCCAGCCGTTCCATATGAGCGTCCAGCCGGAACAGCTTGCCGTTGAACGTGCGCTCCGTATCGAACACGCCATCGCCCAGGCGGTATCCCCGGTTGTTGATGGGCACCAACGCCTTGCTGGCGGGCACGAAGGCGCCGTCAACCCAATAGGTGATTTCCTGCATGGCCGGATCTCGCGTGAAGTGGGACACGTCGGCGGGGCCGGGCACCCGCGGCCCCTGCGCCGCGTTGGCCGTACCCTAACGCCGCCGCCGGGGATTTGCAAAGGCGCGCCCGCGCCTCCGCCGGCAGCGTCTGCCCACGGGCCGCCCTTCCCAGCGACCCCTCCGCCCTCCGCGGAACCGCGGAGGGACTCCTGGCGTTCAACCAGGATGGAGTCTGCCACCGCGGCCGGCGCCGGGCACCCGGCGCGCGCGGTCCGGCGCGGCACCCGTGGCACGGGCAGGCACCCGAGCCTGCCCCGGCCGGCTTGCGGCGCCAGAAGACGAGGTCCGATGAATCGAAACTCGGAGGGGCCAATGGCCTCCTGGTCCAATCGATGGCGGAGCCTGCGGCGCTACCGCGCCCGTCTGCTGCCGCTGGCGTTGTTCATTCTTCTGGTATCCGTCCCCATCGGAATCTGGTGGTTCATCGATATCCGGGAAGACCTGAGTCTGGAAGATCTGACGGATCAATACGCCACCGGTATTTCCATCCAGATCAAGGCCGCAATGGATACGCGCATCGGCGGCCTGCGCGTGCTGGCTGAGCGAATTGCCGAGGACCCGACCTACCGGGCCGATGGCTTCGAACGGAGCGCCCGCCGCCGGCTGCGGGAATTCCCCGGCGTGGTGGGTCTCACCTTTGTGGATCGCACGCACATCCTGCGCTGGGCATACCCGCTGAACCCGGAGCTGGCGTCGCTGGTGGGCAAGGATGCGAGCAAGTTTCCCACGGCACCCTACACCCTGAAGGCCGCCGCCACCGGGATTCCGGCTGCCACGCCACCGCTGGACCTCTTGGTGGGCGGCCGCGGGTTTGTCTGCGCATTCCCGGCCTTCCGCGACGGAGCGCGGATCGGTTCTCTCGGGGCCATCGTTCGCATCGACGAGATCATGCGGGTGGCGCTGGGCGGCGATCCTTCTCCCGACTTCGCGTTGGCCGTGTCCGACGGCACTGCCGCGCTGTTTGTTCACGGTTCCCTGCAGGGACCCGGCCGATTCATCGCCACCCGCCAGGTTCAGGTGCTGGACCGCAGGTGGACGGTCGCCGTCAGTGCGAGCGAGCACTACATCGCCCAACACAAGACGTTCACGAAGACCTTGCTGCTGACCCTGGGCCTGATCCTCTCCGCGGCCGTGGCACTGGCCTACTCCGCGGCGTTGGATGGGCGGCGCCGGGCGGAGCGGATTCAGCAACGCTTCCAGGACATCGCGGAATCCGCCACCGATTGGCTGTGGGAACTGGATGCGGACTACCGGTTCACTTACGTCTCCCCGCAGGTGCGGGTGCTCTATGGACGCGGGCCGGAAACGCTACTGGGCCAAGAGCGGCGCGAATTGCCGTGGCCGGAGGACAATCCTCCACAGGTGCTGGAGGAATACCGCCGCATCATGATGGCCCGGCAACCCTTCCGCAACTTCGAATTCCGCTCGCGAAACGTCGCGGGCCGGATCGTCGTCGCGCGGCTCTCCGGCGTTCCGATCTTCGACGAGGGCGGCCGCTTTGCGGGGTACCGGGGCACCGGCACGAACATCACCGCGGAGGTGGAAGCCAAACAAGCCACGGAACAAGCCGAACGGCGCCTGCATGCCGCCATGGAGAGCCTGCCGGGCGGGTTTCTCCTTTACGGCGCCGATCGGCGGTTGGTGATGTGGAACAGCCACCTGCAGAAGCTATACCCCAAGGCCTATCCCCAGTTACGTGCCGGCATGACCTTTGCCGAGGTGGCGCGGCTCGCTTCGGGCCTGCACCTGCAGGATGGCGGCGGCGGGCGGGCGGGGGGTGTCCAGCGCCGGAGCGAGGAAACCCACACGGCGCCCAGGGAAGAGGATCTGCTGCTGGACAACGGGACCCTTCTGCACGCCATCGATTGGCGCACCACCGACGGAGCCACCATTTGCCTCCGCTTCGACGTGACCGAGGCCCGAGACCGCGAGGAGCAGCTCCGCTCCGCGAAGAGCCTGCTCTTCGACGCGATCGAGGCCGTGCCCGCCGCGTTCACGCTCTGGGACAAGGATGAGCGGCTGGCCTTGTGGAACACGACCGTCGAAGCGATGAATCCCGCCCTTCATGGGCACCTGCGCAAGGGCATGTCATTCGAGGAATTCGTCGCGGTGGTCAGCGTCGGCTGGAAGGACGTTGCCACGGAACCGGCCCGGCAAGCGGAATGCAAGCGCCGCGTGGCGGCTTTCCGCGGTGCGCCCAGCACGACGGATATTCGCCTGAAGGATGGCCGTGCCATCCAGCGCATCGACTGGCGCTCGGCCAACAACGCCACGGTCAGCATGTCCTTCGACGTAACGGAGGCCCGGCGGCGGGAGGACGAACTGCGCCATGCGCAGAAAATGGAGGCGATGGGCCAGTTGACCGGCGGCATCGCCCACGACTTCAACAATCTGCTGACGGTCATCATCGGCTACGGCGAGTTCCTGAAGGGTAGCGCGGGGCTCACTGCCCAGGACCGGGAATCCCTGGACTCTGTCCTGGGGGCCGCGACGCGCGGATCCAGCTTGATCAAGCGGCTGCTGATGTTTTCCCGCGCGCACGCGCTGCAGGTGACGGCCGTCAATCCGAACACCTTGATCGCCGAGCTGGCGCCGCTGCTGGAACGCACGCTGGGCGAGACCGTCCGCATTGTGTGCGATCTGGATCCCGCCGTGGGGACCGTCGCCACGGACCGGGGAGAGTTGGAAAATGTATTGATGAACCTGGCCATCAACTCGCGCGACGCGATGGGACACGGCGGTACGCTCACGCTGCGGTCCCGGCGCGTGTCCGAGATTCCGGGCCAAGCCGGCGCCGGCCCGGGCACGGGCCTGGGCTGGGTGGAGATCCGGGTCGCGGACACGGGCGAGGGCATGTCCGAGGAGACGGCGCGGCGCGCCTTCGATCCGTTCTTCACCACCAAGGAAACCGGCAAGGGCACGGGCTTGGGGCTGAGCATGGTCTACAGCTTTGCCCAATCGTCCAAGGGCCACGTGGAGATCGCCAGCGCGCCCGGCCGGGGCACGACCGTGTGCCTTTGGTTGCCGGGCGACCCGGCCGCCGCCGCGCCAGCCGCTCCGGATGCCCAGGCCAGGGCCGACTTGAACAACTTGGGCGACGGACGGCGGGCGCTGATTGTGGAAGACGATGCGGATGTGGGCGCCTATGCCCGGGAAGTGATGGAGTCCCTGGGCTTTCGCACGGCGCTGGTGCGGGATTCCGCGCAGGCGCAGGAGCAATTGCGCGGGGACGGCCCCTGGGATGTGCTCTTCACGGACGTCGTGTTGCCCGGCGCCATGAGCGGCCCGGAGTTGGCGCGCTGGGCGCACGATCGCGTCCCGGCCCTGCCCGTGCTGTTTACCTCCGGCTATGCGCAGAAGCACGACCAGGGCGGGACCCTGCGGCCGCTCTTGCGCAAGCCCTACCGCAAGGCCGACCTGGTTCACGAGTTGAGCCGGCTGCTCACTCCCCATGGCGGAGCCCGCGCCTAGCCCCAATACGGTTCGCTTAAGGCGGTCCGTGGCGCAATAGTCCCATGCCCGTCGAGACGGGCCCGCCTTGGCGGGCCCTCCTCAGGGACGCGGCGTCTTCTGCCTGCCCCCCCGAGCCCCTAAGTGAACCGTAGTGGGGCTAGCAGGTTACGGAAAAACCCATCGAGATTCTCCTGCCCTATTTCCGCGCTGGGTTTTTTGAGACCCCAGGGCCGGGTTTTCGATGTTCTCAGTGGCCTCTTTGGCTCTGGAAGGGGCCTGGGAGGCTGCTTCCCTGCTCA
>JBGPEV010000135.1:0-7313 GCA_041482995.1 bacterium
GAGGCTTTGAAAAAATCCCTTCACCGAAAAATGGGCACGAATCGTTTCAGTGATTTGCGCATGCCGTTTGGGGTGAAAACCAAATAACCTTACAGCCTCTCCCGCCCGCCGGAGGCTCCGTGGCGGGCGAGACGCCCGCCTCCACCGGGCGGAGTATTTTGGGGAGCGGACTCCAAGGGCGCTCTTTGAGGCCGGGGTTTCCCGCGCCGCGCGGGCAGTGTAGAATCCCTCCGGGAATGCAATGCATCGGACCGCAACCCGGGGAGAGCACCCACCAGGAGCCGGCGATGATCGTGCGGGAGTTCATGAACCAGGCACCGGCCACCATCCGGCCCAACGCCACGCTCGCCGAGGCGCTGCAGTTGATGGCGGACCGCAAGGTGCGCCACCTGGTGGTGGTGGAAGCGGAGGAGGCCGCCGTCGTGGGCATTCTCTCGGACCGGGACATGGCGATGTTCTACGATCCGGTCAACATGACCCAGGAGCGCTGGAAGCAGGGGGTGGTGTCCCAACTCATGTCCAAAACGCCCGTGACCATCGGCAGCAGCGCCAAGGTGGAGGAGGCCGCGCGTTTGCTGCTGCGCGAGGGCGTGAGCGCCCTGCCCGTGGTGGACAACGGCCAACTGGTCGGCATCCTGAGCGACCGCGACTTCGCGCGGCACTTCGCTGGGCGGGGCTGAGGAGAAACGCAGCCGAGCGTGGCGGCGATCGGCATCGCGAAGGCGGCGCAGCCGGGATTGGTTTCTGCCCGACGGGCCGAATGGCGGCCGGATACGGAATGCAGTCACCACTTGCGCAAACGCCTGGAGCTTGGCTGGGCTGGTCGACAGCAGGCGGGTGAATCCCTACTGGACTCGCATGCCGGTTCCGTTCTGGACCGGCACGTTGCGTTGCGCACTTGGCGGGGTCAGCCACGGGGCGGGCTTGCCGTTGCACCCGTCACGGGGCAAAGCAGAGGCGGCGTGAACCGTGTTCGCGGAGTCAGTGCTCTAATATATCATCAGGTTGACGGCATCTATTCATTCAGATCTATCCACGCCACAATTGGCTACAGAATATTCGACCCCACTGGGAGCCAGCTCATACAGGATTGGATGGCATCGACCTAGATCAATCGCGGCTGCGTCTATGTCCCCGGCTTTGTCTATGACCACGGCTTTGGTTGTTGCGGTAATGAGCGCGCAATCGGCTCTGGCGCAGGATCGTGCTTGGTGTACCTTGGCGCCACCTTGGCCTCCAAAGGTCGCAGAAATCATCACGAAGCGGGCGAACGAGCATCTTGCCGACGCACCCAACCCCATGCGCACTCTGCACGTGGAAGGAACGCTGCCGCACCAGGGCATTCATGACCAAAGCAAGGAGGCGATGAAAGATTTCCGCGTCGCGCATATTCTTGCGCTGGCGTGGCGGGGAACGGGAGAAAAGAGGTACTTGGATCGTGTTGGCATTTTTCTTCAAGCGTGGGCCAACACGTATGTGCCCAGCTCCAATCCCATTGACGAGACCAAATTTGATTCGCTCATTGATGCGTATGTGTTGACAAAGCACGATCTTTCTCCGCCGGTGCGGCAAGCCATGGAGGATCTTCTCCGGGCCCTTGCCCGAGGCCATGTGGCCCGCAGCGACGCAATGGCCTACCCGCGCACCGACTTCTGGTTTGGGAACGGGCAAAGCCATCGTGTCAAGCTTGTCGCAATGTCAGCAGTGTCGCTGAACGATCCTGGGCTCTTCGCCGACGCGCGGCGACTGTTCTTTGAGCAGTTGGATGGCAACGTGCTGGCCGATGGCTCTGTCGTTGATTTTGAGGTCCGTGACGCGCTCGGATATGTCGTTTATGACCTCGAGCCTCTCACGCGCGCGGCACTTGCCGCCAAGCTCAATGGCGAAGATTGGTTTCACAAACCCAACAAACGCGGGAAAAGTCTAGCCGATGCCCTGGATTGGTTGCTTCCGTACGCTGAAGGTCAGAAATCCCATGAGGAATTCGTACACACCCGGGTCTCATTCGATAAGATCCGAAAGGATGCCGGCCTGGAACACTTCTCGGGATTGTGGGATGCAGCGGGAAGTCGGTATCTGTATTGGTCCGCGTCGCTTTTGGACAAACGATACGATCCTATCGCCTTGAAGCTGGGAGGGGCGCCTATCGAGTGGACGGCTTGCTGGGGTCTAGGTCTTAGGTAATCCCTACAGTCCGCGGACACGATTCGTGTCACCAGCAGGCTACGGAAAAACCGCTTATCCGCAGATTACGCAGATTACGCAGATTGATTTTCGATCCGAACGGCTGAGCACCCATTCCTTTGCACGTTGCCGGCACAGCGCGGACGGCCTGCCCATCTTCCGCTGGGACTCGCCTGGAGAACGAATCCGCTTGAACTTCCATCCCGTTGCGCCCTTCGTGTAGACTCCGTGTAGACGGACACGCAGGTCTGAAAAAAATCTGCGTAATCTGCGGTTTCGTCGTTGTTGGCCCTTCAACTTGGGATTTTTCCGTAGCCTGCTAGCGCTTTTCTATTAACAGGCGAGGCTGCAAGGCCGTCCAGTGGTTTCACCCGCCAAATGCGCAATGGCGTGGGCCAGTCCAGGGTGCGACCGGAGCGCGCCGTCAGATAGACGCCCGCCAGGGTGAAGAAGCCGACGATGATGGCATTGCAGCGCGGAGCGAGGTCCACCGCGAGCACATGGGGCAGGTTGATGGGTCCGATCCGCAAGTTGCCATGCGGCAGGATGCCCCAAGGCCCCGTGGGGTTCAGCGCCGGGCGGCGGCGAACCGGTCCAGTTCGCCGCGGGCGTAGGGCAACTCGGGCGCCTCGTGGGCGATGGCCAGCAGCCGGTTGTACTTGGCCAGGCGCTCGGAGCGCGCGATCGATCCCACCTTGATCTGTCCCGCGCCGGTGCCTGTCGCCAGGTCCGCGAGCCAGGCGTCCTCCGTTTCGCCGCTGCGGGCGCTGACCACCGTCGTCCAGCCCGCCCGGCGCGCGGTGGCGAGCGCCTCCAGCGCCTCGGTGAGCGTGCCAATCTGATTGACCTTGACGAGCACGCTGTTGGCGCTGTGGGCGGCGATGCCCCGGCGGATGCGCGCCGGGTGGGTGACGAACAGGTCGTCGCCCAGCACCTGGCAACGCGCTCCCAGCCGGGTCGTGAGCACGGTCCACTGCTCCCAGTCGTCTTCCGCCAGGCCGTCCTCGATGCTGAGGATGGGATAGCGGCGGCACCACCCCTCCAGCCGGTCGATCATTTCCCCGGCGCCGAGGTCCCGCTGCTCCACGGCCAGCCGGTAGCGGCCCGCCTGGAAGAAGTGGGTGGAGGCCACGTCGACGGCGAGGGCCACGTCCTCCAGCGGCCGCAACCCGGCGCGCTCGATGGCGGCCACCGCCGTCTCCAGCAGGGCCTCGTTGGAGGTCAGGCGCGGGGCCCAACCCCCTTCGTCGGCCACCAGCGGCTGATAGCCGTGCCGCTCCTGCAGGAGGTCCAGCGCGGCGTAGTAGACGGCATGGGTCATCTCCAGCGCCCGGGCCAGGGTCTCGGCACCCCGGGGCACGATGAGGAAGTCCTGGAAGTCCACCTGCGCGCCGGCGTGCTTGCCGCCGGAGAACAGGTTGATCATGGGCAGCGGCAGGCGCGGCGCGGGCGCGCCCGCGAGTGGGTTCAGATAGCGGTAGAGCGGCAACCGGGCGTGCCGGGCGGCGGCGGCGGCGGTGGCGAGGGAGACGGCCAGGATGGCATTGGCCCCCAACCGCGCCTTGCCGGGCGTGCCGTCCAACGCGATGAGCGCCCGATCCAGCCCCGCCTGGTCGGTGGCGTCCCGGCCCATGGCGCAGCGGGCGATCTCCCCGCGCACGTGCTCGACGGCGCGCAGGACGCCCTTGCCCCGATAGCGCGCGGCGTCGCCATCGCGCAATTCGTGGGCCTCGAAGGCGCCGGTGCTGGCGCCGCTGGGCGCGGCGGCAGTGCCCGTGCTGCCATCGGACAGCCGCACCGTGGCCTGCACGGTCGGGTTGCCCCGGCTGTCCAGGATTTCCAGGCCGTCCACGTGGGCGATGGTAGGGGTCATGGCCGGCTCTGCTGTGAAGTCCAACGCGAGTCCGACGGGCGCCGGCGTTGCGGCATCGTTCGGTGCGCGCGCCGCTGCGCGGCGGGCCTCATCCTCCCGCCCTCCAACCCCGGCGCCGTGCTGCTGACGCCTCCCGCAATCGTCCGGCGCTGCCGCCGGACTGGCGAGGGGAACGGCCCACTCGCCAGGATGATTTTCCTTTCCACGCCGAACTCCCAAGCTGGAGGCGAAATAACCCACCGGAGAGCCGGAGCCAATGGGCAAGCAGTTCCTGTACCACTGAACCGTGCGATCCGCGGACGCAAGGGATATGCGGAGGGCAGGGGCCAGCTTGGCGGTGAGTGCCGGGCGGTTCCTGCGAGAAGCCGTCGCCTGAGAAGGACGTGCGCCCCGGCAAGCCGGGCCGTGAGAAGGAGCACTGGGAAGTTAGCGCCGCGAGCGCCTACAGGGCGGCGCCCTTCACGGCCCAGGCCGGTTTCGGATTTGCACCCGGGTATCTCAAGGAGCAGGCCATGCAAACCGGTGAGCAGGGACGATGGTGGGCGTGCGTGGACCGGTAAACGGCGTGCGCAGTTCCCTGTGACAGGCACCCATTCGAACGGCGCCATGGGATGGGTACGGACACCCGTCCTGCCACTCCACAGCTATGCTTCCCCCAGCTTCCGCAGCGCGTTGTTCAATCCCTGCACCAGGTCCAGGGCGGTGAACGCGGCACCGGTCACCTCGTCGCGCCGGCAGTCCCGCGCCAAACCGTGCAGATACACGCCGAGCAGAGCGGCGGGGAGGGGCGCCAGCCCCTGGGCGAGCAGGCCGCCGATCACGCCGCTCAGCACGTCCCCGGTACCGCCCGTGGCCAGCCCGGCATCGCCGGTGCTGTTGATGAACGCTTCGCCGCTGGGTGACGCCACCACCGTGCCCGCGCCCTTCAGCAGCAGCACGACCCCCCACTGCATCGCCAGCCGCCGGGCCTGGCCCACGCGGTCCGCCGCCAGGGCCTCGTGGCTCAGGCCGCTCAGGCGCGCCAATTCGCCGGGGTGGGGCGTGAGCACGGCGGGCACGGCGCGGTGACGCAGCGGCGTCACGTCCAGGGCGTAGAGCCCATCCGCGTCAATCAATAACGGGCGGTCGATGCGCGGCACGAGGGCGTTGACGAAGGCGCCCGTCTCCGCCGCGCGGCCCAGCCCGCAGCCCAGCACCACCGCACTGCGCGTGGCGGCGGCGGCGGCCAGGGTCTCCACCTGGGCGGGGTCAAATCCGTCGGCGGAACCTCCGGGCGCGGCCAGGGTCATCAGTTCCGGGGCGGCGGCCAGGAAGCGATCCCGCAGCACCCGGGGCACGCCCACCGTGACCAGGCCCGTGCCCACCTTCAGGGCGGATAACCCGCTCAGCAGGGCGGCCCCACCCATGCCGGCCGAGCCGCACACGGCGAGCAGATGGCCGAAGGTGCCCTTGTGACCCGCGGCGGGGCGCGCGGGCAGCAGGCGGCGCGCAAAACTCCCGGTCAGGCGCCACGTGGGCAGCGCGTCCGCCGGCCAGCGCTTGGGGATGGAAACCGGCACGACGCTCACCGCGCCGGCGTGGCCGGCGCCGGGATGCTGGTACAGCCCGATCTTTCCCACCTGGAAGCACACGGTGTGGGTGCAGCGCACCGCCTCCCCCAGCACGGCGCCGGTGTCGCTGTGAATTCCGGAGGGCACATCCACGGCGATCTTGAGGGGCGCGGGCGCGGCGTTCATGGCGGCGATCAGGTCCCGTGCGACCCCTTCCAGGGTGCGGATGAGCCCCGTGCCGAACAGCGCGTCCACCAGGGCGGGGGAGCGCCCCAGCAGGCGCACGGCAGCGGCGGGGTGGGCGTCATAGTCGATGGTGGTGCCGAAGTGACCCCAGGCGTCCGCATTGGCGCGGGCCTCCTCCGTGGCGGGTTGCCCCCGGCGCACCACGACGGCGGGGACGCCCGCATTGCGCAGGAGGCGGGCCACCGCATAGCCGTCGCCGCCGTTGTTGCCGGAGCCGCAGCACACGGCCACCGGCTGGCCGAGCGGACGGGCGGGGAGCAGGCGCTGCACGGCCGCCGCCACTTCGTGGGCGGCGTTCTCCATCAGCACGCGGCCGGGCACGCCCAGGTCCGTGATCGCGTGCCGATCCATCGCCCGCATCTCCTCCGCGGTGCAGAGGCGTTGCAGCAGACGGCGGGGCAGGGCGTTGCTCAAGGCGCCGCCAGCGGGGGAATCGGGTGGGGTCATCGCGGCCGGATAGCGGGGGGGTGCCCAGAGCCCGGCCTCTCCGCCCTTGGGGGGCGGGCCGGGATCAGCGCGGGCGTTCGCCGCCGGGGGCGACCTCGGCCGTGCGGCCGGAGCCCGACGTCTGGGCGCGGCCCACGGTAATGTTGCCCAGGTTGCGCTGCTCATCGGGAGTGAGCAGAAAGCGCTGGGGTTGGCGCGTGAAGTAGGGATCGTCCACTCCCAGCACCAGGTCGCCTGGACCGACGCCCATGAACAGGAAGATGCCGTCCTGGTCGGTGTAGGTGGCGCCACCGAAGGGCGCCAGGTGCACCGCGATGCCGGTGGCGGAGCGGCCCTTCTCATCCACCAGGCGCCCGATCACCTTGCCGCGGGCGATCCGCAACTGGATGGGCTTCATGGCCACCTCGTTCCCGTCCCGTACCGACACCGGAACGCTTACCGGCTCGAAGCCGGCGGCCAGCACGCGCACCTCGTGCGGCCCCACCGGAATCGTGGTCACCCGGAAGCGTCCGTCGGGCAGGGTCGCGAACTTCACTTGATCGACATAGAACGTGGCGGAGCGCTGGGTGAATTCCGAGGGGAAGATCACACGGCCGGTCACCGCGCCGCTGCCCTTGCCAATCAGGCTGAGGCGGCTGGTGAAGGCCTGGGCCTGCACATCGCCCAAGTCGGGAGACGAACCGCATCCCGCGGCGGCCGTGGCCAACAGGGCCGAAATCAGAAGGGTGAGCGTGCGCATCGGAATGAGCGGGTGCAAGCGCCAGGTTGCCAAGGCCCGCCGAATCCATTCGAGGGGGCGTCGCCCGATGTGTTCTCACGAATTCCGGATGAATGTCAACCCTTTATCTGGCTAACCGCCGCCCGGGGCTATGGTTTCGGCCCGGAGCGCCGGATTTCGGGTTCCTCCAGCGGGAGGATCACGCTGAAGACGGCGCCCCCCGCAGGGCTCGTCCGATAGCGGAGTTGGCCCTGATGGGCGCGCACGATCTGATAGCAGATGGCCAGCCCGAGAC
>JBGPEV010000136.1:0-7289 GCA_041482995.1 bacterium
CCTGCGCGCCCTTCGCCACCGGCACCGGTGCGCCCGAGTAGCAGGCAACGGTGCCCGCGGCCGAGACATCCAGCAGGGCGTGATGGTGGCCCAGCGCGATGTAGTCGTAGCCGCTCGCGGCGATCTGCCGGGCCTCCACGGGCGACGACCGGTAGCTGAAGCCTTCATTCCCCACATAGATGCCGTGGCCCAGGGCCAGGTTCCACACGCCGGGCTGGGCGCTCTTCAGGTCGCCGAGCGGGCTGTACTCCGGCGAGTGTTCCACCATGCCCTTGCCCCAGGCGATCACCTGCAGCTCCGGCAACTCGGCCACCTCGCCCTCCGGCGCGGCGAGCAGGCGCACGTTGTCGATGCGGTTGAAGTCGTGCCGGTGGAACACCGCGCCCGCTTCCAGGCAGTCGTGATTGCCGGGAATCATGATCACGGGAAAGAGCAGCCCCCCGAGCGCCGCCATGCTCCAGAGCACCGTATCGGCGGACGCGCGGTTGGAATCGAACAGATCGCCGGCCAGCAACATCAAGTCCGGCTGCTCCGCCACCATGCGCCGCAGCAGCGTGGCGAAGACCCCGCGGTAGTAGTCCCGTTGCCCGAGATTCTCGTCACCGCCGTAGTAGTCGGTGTCCAGGTGGATATCCGAGCCGTGGGCGATTCTCAGTTTCCGTCTCATGCTTCCAGCGCTCGGCTGCGCAACTGCGTTTGGAACCACGGATTGTCACGGCTGAACACGGACGATTTGCGCCGGGGGTGCCGCGGCTGGCGATTGCAAGGCTTCCCAATGTCCCCGGAACCGGCACAGGCGCTTCTATACAGGGCGACAAAAGCGATTAGCCACGGATCAACACGGATAAACACAGATTGATCCCGATGAATCGCACATGTTTCAGTGACTGTCCCCACAAGAGAAGCATCGGACGGCTCTCGAATGGGACTTTGGAGCAAGCCAGCCACCCCTGCTCGCGCAACTTGCTGCCGTTTCAGTTGCAACGCGTCATGGCCCATTTCTTTTCTTATCCGTGTTCATCCGTGTTGATCCGTGGCTGAAGTTATGTCGTTGTGCGTAGCCGTGCCGATCCGTTTCACGATGCGTTTTCTCCCAGAAACCGGCCCACGCTGGCGGCAAAGGCTTCGGGCTGGTCGGTGAACAGCGCATGGCCGGCGCGGTCGATGCGCTGCACGCGGCAGTCCGGCATGTCCGCCCCCATGCGGCGGGCGATGTCCTCGGTCACCACCTGGCTGAACTGGCCGTGCAGCAGCAACGTGGGGCAGCGGATGGTCTTCACCGCTTCCCACAGGTCCCACTCCCGCGTCCCGGGCCGGGGCTGGGGCCGGCCCCCCAAGCCGGGATCGTACTTCCAGATCCACCGGCCGTCCTCCCGCTGGCGCATGCCGAACGCCACGCTTTCCTCGATCAACTCCGGCGGCGCCAGGCGCAGGATGCCGCCCAGGTAGGCGATCGCCTCCGCGTGGGAGCCAAAATCCTTCGGTGGCGCCGTCTCCGTGACGCGGGAGAAGTCCACCTTTTCGATGGCGGCGGGCAGCCCGGCGCCCATGTCCACCAGCACCAGCCGCCGCACGTGCTCGGGGTGCAGGTGGGTATACAGCATGGACACCCGCGCCCCGAGGGAATGGCCGATCAGCGTCACGTCCCGCAGGCCCCGCGCCTCCAACACGTCCCGCAGGTCCTCATAGTAGTCGTGGAGGTGGTAGTGGCCCGCGGGCGCCCAGGCGCTGTCTCCATGGCCGCGCTGATCCACCGCAAGGATGTGGAAGCGCTCCCGGTAGGCGCGGCAGAAGTGGCTCCAGACGTGGGCGTGCAGCCGGATGCCGTGCAGCAGCACGAGCACGGGCCGGCCCGCGTTGCCCCAGTCCAGGTGGTGCAGGCGCAGGCCGTTCACCTGGACGTGGTGGCTCCGCGGATCGGTGGCGCTGGCGTTCATGGCGCTTCAGGTGCGGGTGCGGGCGTGTGCGCGGAACCGCCCGCCGGGCCGGTGCGCACGCATTCGAAGTACCGGAGAGGATAGCACATGAGCAGGCGCTGTCACCGTTTGGCGGCCGGAACGGCGGACACGGCGGGGGCGGAGATCGTCCGCAGCCCGCCGCGCACCAGGAATTCCTGCAGCCACGGGCGCCAGAACCCCCCCGGCACGGGCGTGGCCAGCGTCGCCCGCGCGGCGGCGGCCTGGTCGGGCGTCAGGCGGCCCCGCGCCTCGAGTTTGTCGATGGCCTCGCGTACCACGTCCGCGTCGAATTCCGGATGGCCCTGCAGACACAGCGTGCGGTCGCCGACGGCGTACATCTCGAATTGCGTGCGATCGCTGCCGGCCAAGGGCACGGCGCCGGGCGGCAGGCGCGTCACGACGTCGCCGTGCAGTTCCAACAACGCCAGCGGGTGCGGAGCAGCGGAGAATCCCGCCAGGGAAGCGCCCGCGCCGGTCAGGGCCAATGCGCGGACGCCCACCTCCCACCCCTGCGGATTGGGCTGCACCGTTCCGCCCAGGGCCTGGGCCACGGCCTGGTGGCCAAAACAGATGCCCAGCAGAGGGATGCGGCGCTGCTGAATCTCGCGGATCACCGCCAGCAGCCGGTGAATCCAGGGCTGGTCGTCATAGACGGAGGCCGGGCTGCCGGTGATGGCAAAGCCATCGTAAGCGCGCAGGTCCGGCGGGAATTCACCGTGCTCGACGTCATGCACGTCCCACTGCTGGCCGGGACGGGAAAGCAGGGAGACAAACATGCCGCTGAAATCCCCCAGGCGCTCGCGGGCCTGGCGATTGGCGGTGCCTGCCTTCAGCACGGCGAATTTCTGGGCGGCGGAACGGGAATCCGGCGTGGACATGGGGGCCTCCTGGCGGCCGAAGCGCGGCGGCAGCCGCCGCTCGACTCCGCGGAGCGCTCCCAACGCGCCGCCGCCGGGGATCTGTGCGTTGCGCTGGCGGCGGAAACCATCTATAAATCATCAAGTTGCATATGAAAAGCCGGGGTCGCCCCGGCGGAGGTAGACCCATACCCATTGCGGCATGAAATCGAACGATACCTTCACGCTGATCGTCACGCGCAACTACGGCCGGCCCCATACGTGGAGCCTGCCCACGTGGAAGGTCTACGTGGGCAGCGCGGCCTCCGTGGCGGTGATGGCGGCGTTGATGCTGCTGGGGTTGGCGTTCCTCATGTTCTATCCCCACTACCAGCAGACGCTGCGCGATCTGCGCGAGCTGGAGCGGGAACGGGATGCGCTGCGCCAGCAAGTGCTCTCGGCCAATCAGGAAATCTACCACGCGAAGGAGCGCGGCGTGGCGGCGGACGAGACCGCCGGCGCCGGCGCCAAGGAGCAGGAGTTCATTCCGGCTTCGGCCACGGCGGCGGACGTGTATTCGCCCCCGATCCGCATCGGCGGCCTGAACACCCGGCTGACGCGCAACCACCTGGAATTCAGCTTTCAACTGACGAGCGCGGACAAGGGCCGGGGCAACCGGGGCGGGTTTCTCTTCACCGTGTTCGAGAACCAGGAGCTGACGCCGCCCCAGTTCCTCATCAGCCCCACCGCTGCGATGAACGAGACGGGCTTTCCCCAGTTCTACAAGGAAGGACTGATCTTTCCGCACGTGGGGGATAGCGTGAACATCCGGCGCAGCATCCGGCTGGAGCGCCCGGACACGTCCTTCACCCACGTGACCGTCTACCTGTTCTCTCCGCGCGGCGGCCTGATCGCCAAGGAACGCTTCCAACTGGACCGCTCGGTGTTCCAGCAGGAGCCGTCCGCCGATTCCCAGAAACCCTCCAAAGCCTGACACACGGACCGTGGCCGCTTTGTTCAAGAAGACCGCCGCGGGAGAGGGGGCACCGCCGCCCGCCGCGCAAGACGTCGGGCTGCTCGGCCTGGATACGCACTTCAAGGGAGCCGTACGCTTCCGCGGCCGCCTGACCGTGGATGGCACGGTGACCGGCGGCATCACCTCGCCCGAGGGCAGCGGCGCCACGCTGGTGGTCACTCAGAACGCCGTCGTGACGGGCGACATTGTGGCCGATTCCGTCTTGATCAGCGGCAAGGTGACGGGCAAGATCAAGGCCAAGGAGCGGGTGGAAATCTTCAGCGCTGGGCTGCTCAAGGGGGACGTACAGACCGGCGACATCATGATCGAGGGCGGGGCGGAATTCCAGGGATTCTGTCACATGCTGCGCCCCCAGCCGGCATCGGGACAGGGCACGCCCGCCGGGGTCACCGGCGCGCAGGAGCCGGCGGGCAACGGAGCGGGCCGGGCGCCCGCGGATGGAACTGGCGGCAAGAAGCAGGCGGACACCCGCTGAGCCGGATGCCGCGGGGAGCGGCGACCGGCGCCGCCCCGGCGGGGAAGGGCAGAGACAGGCCGCGGACCAGGAGGGTGCGCGGATGTTCCGCACCAGCACAGGGATGCTGCGATGAACCGGACGGCCCCCCTTCTGGCGGCGTGGATCGCCCTGCTGGGCGCCGCGGCGTTCGGCCAGACCGCGGCGCCGCCGGGCCTGCCCGCTGCCTCCGGCCCCGCTCAGCCCGCGCTCCCGGCTTCGGCCTCCCTGGCCGAACTGAAGGGGCTGCAGCTCCGCAAGGACGAGGGCCGGCTCAATCTCACGTTCCTGCTGACGCACCCCGTGCCCATCGAAGTGGTGGGGAACCTGCCCCGCCGCGTGCTGGTCGTGAAATTCAGCAACACGCGCACCGCCTTCCCCGACGGCAAGAACCAATTCGTTTTCAACGACCCCCTGGTGATCGGGGTCGCCTTCGAGGCCATCGACGATACGACCACCTGGGCCAAGGTGCGGCTGCGCACCCCGGATTTGATCTATGAATTGCGGCAGGACGCGGCCAACAACCGGGCGCTGCTGGGCCTGAAGCTCTCGCCCACGCCCGTGGGCGTGGAGTTGACGGGCGTGCGGCTCGGAGCCCAACGGGAATCCAGCCAGGCCGTGCTCGACTTCACCCGCGTGCCGCGGATGGAAGACCGGGTGGTGGATTCCACCTACGTGGTGCGCCTGAAGAACGTGACGGCCCGGCTGCGCGGCACGGCGCGGGCGGAGGATGAGCGCGTGGGCGTGCTGGGCGTGGAGGGCGACGGCGCCGATACGGTGATCCGCTTCCTGCTCAAGCGCCCGGTGCGCGTCTCCTCCCTGGCCCTGGCGAACCCGCCCCGGCTGGTCTTCACCTTCCGTCCCACCGGCGAGGACGTTGCCCAGGGCGCGCCCGGCCGGCCGGCGGCGCCCCCACACGTGGGGGAGTCGTTGGACGCGGTGCTGGCAGCGGAGCCCGTTCCGCTCGTGCGCGCCAACTATGAGGCGGGGGAACACGCCTTCGAGGCGGGCAACTACCCCCGCGCCGAGCAATTGTTTGGCGCCGTGTACGCGGCCGCGCCGCAGCGGCGCCTGGGCATCCGTGCCGGATTTCGCGCCGCCGATGCACGATTCGAGATCATGAAGAGCCAAGGGGCGACCAGTTATCACGGGCTGATCGCCCAGTACCAATCGGCGATCCGCGCCGCCGAGGCTGCCAAGTACGATTCCGACCTGATTCCCCGCGCCTTCTTCCAGATCGCGCGCAGCTACCAGTTGATGGGCTTCAATTTTGAATCGGACACGTACTTTCAAATCCTGCAGGACCGCTTTCCGGCCGCGCAGCCCTATGCGGCGAACTCCTACTACTATGCGGGGGAGAACCTGCTCTCGCTGCGCAACTACGAGGACAGCATCAAGGCCTTCCGCCAGTTCCTGGAGCGGCGGGGCGACCCCAAGCTGGAGGGCCCGGCCCACTACTGGGTGGGCGACGCGCTCTACAACCTGAAGCGAAACGTGGAGGCCAAGCACGAGTTCGACCAGGGCCGCCGCCTGGATGCGGAGTTTCCCGCCGCCAATCCCCTGCTGCTGTTCCACATGGGCGAGTCCGACTACGAAAACGCCGACTTCGAATCGGCGCGCCTCGTCTACCGCCAGTTGCTGGAGAAGTATCCGGAGCGGGCCTACAGCAAGCTGGTGGGGCTGCGTCTGGGGGATTTCCTGCGGGATGAGGGCAAGGAACAGGAGGCGCTGCAGGTGTATCAGCAGGTGATGCAGAACGCGCCGCCGCAGATCGAAGTGCGCGGCAAGCTGCGCATCGCCAACATCCACGCCAACCGGCCCATGGGCGACGATTGGAAGAACGCCGTGGCGCTCTACGACGAGGTGTTGGCGTCGCCCGACCTGGGCACGGTGGCGCCCGAAGCCCAGTTGCGCAAGGCGCTCACGCTCACGCTGCACAACCAGCACCGGGATGCGGTCGCCGCCTTCGAGGCGCTCGCCAAGAACCACCCGGAGAGCAGCCTGGTGCGCGACAACATCGTCAAGGCCAACATCGAGGAGAACCTGCGGAGCGAGATCGACCGGCTGTTCCAGCAGCGTGAATACTGGGACGTGGTGCGCTTCTACACGCAGTACCGCGACCTGTATTTCCGCCAATTCCCGTTCCCGGTCACGCTGTTCCAGGTGGCCCGCGCCTACCACTACCTGGGTCTCTACGATCAGGCAACCGGGCTCTATGAGGACCTGCAGAAGCGCAACCCCGCCTCGCTGCGCACCTTGGTGGACTGGCAGCGGGCGTTGGCCCTGGCGGACAAGGACGATCTGGGAGGCGCCGAAACGGCGTTGCTGCAATTCATCAACGACCACAAGGGCGATATCTATTCCACCGACGTGCGGCTGAAACTGGGCGAGGTCTACGCGGACGCGCGCCGCTACCAGGATGCCCAGACGGCCTTCCGCATCCTCATCCAGGACTTCGAGAAGAACAAAACCCCGGAACTGATCGAGGCCGCGCCGGAAATCTACTATCGCCTGGGGATTCTGAACAAGGATCTGGGCCAGACCAACGACGCGCTGGAGAACTTCCGCAAGGCGGTGGCGACGTTCAACCACCCGCTCCAGGGCGAGGGCGTGCCCGACTCCATCATTCGCGCCCAGTTCTACGCGGCGGACCTGATGTTTGACCTGGGCCAGAACCAGGAGGCCGTCGCCGCCTATGAGCAAGCCATCGCCCGCTATCCGGACCACGAGCGGTCGCCCTGGGCGCGCTACCAAATCGGCCTCATTTACCGCCGCATGGGCCAGGATCAACGCGCGCTGGAAACGTTCAATTCCCTGCTGGAACTGGCAAAAACCCGGCCCGGCGAATTGTGGGAGTCGCTGGCCCAGGAGAACCAGCGAGACCTGACCAACAAGCTGCAGTTCCGGAAGTACTTGCGGCAATGAAGAAGAAATCGAGCGCTGCGGCGCCCAAGCCAGCCGCGGTC
>JBGPEV010000137.1:0-7262 GCA_041482995.1 bacterium
GGCAGCGCAGCAGCCGGCGCGCCGCGAGCCACAGCCCCAGCGCCGCCCCGCGCTGCTCGATCGCCTCCGCGGCGTACTGGGAGCAGGTGGGGTAGAACCGGCACGCCGGGGGGATCAGGGGCGAGATGGCGGCCTGATAGACCCGCAGGAAACCGATGAGCAGGAACTTGAGCATGGCGGTCAAGATGCTACATCCAGGCGCTGAAACAGTTTGACGATTTCCTCATCGATCTCCGCCAGCGTCGGAGCGTGGCTGGGCCGCGCGGTGAGAAACAGGCACACGTCATGGGGGCGCTGCAACCGGTGCCGGTGCCGGCGGATCGCTTCGCGCACCAAGCGTTTGATGCGGTTGCGCTCCGGGGCGGTGCCGATCGCTTTCTTGACGGAGATCAAGTATCGCGCCGCGCCCAACGCCGTGGGCAGGGCCTTGGCATGCAACACGCCGAGCCGATGATACCGGCCCTTGCGGAATGCCGCATCGATGGCGGAGCGACCCGAGAGTCGCAGGAACTTGGGATATCCCTGGGGCTTAACCACCGTCCCTTCCGGCCCGGCTGGCCGCGCCGTCCGCTTGAGCGCTTAGGTCACCGCCAGGCGTTTGCGACCCTTCGCGCGACGCCGGTTGAGCACTTGCCGCCCAGCCTTGGTCGACATGCGCTTGCGGAATCCGTGCTTCTTGGCGCGGCGGCGGACGTGCGGTTGATACGTTCTCTTCATGGCAGCTTCTCCCGGCTTGGCCCCCCGGGAGGGACCCGATCGACGCAAGTCTTATTGCATACCGGGTCAGGGCGGGGAAGTCAACGAATGCAAGTGGCTTAACCCGACCGGGCCTCATCCCCAACTTTCAGGCTCATTTCGGGATTGGGTTGGCCGCGTTGGCCTCTGCCGCCTTGGCCTCTTGCCAGAGCGCTTCCCACGCTGCGGCGTCGAGCGAACCGGAAGCGACGCCGCGCTCGCGCAGGGTTCGCTCCATCCACCCGAAGCGGCCGATGAACTTGCGGGTGGAGCGGCGCAGCGCGGCCTCCGCGTCGATGCCGCTCCAGCGGGCCACCTGCACGAGCGCGAACAGCAGGTCGCCGAACTCCGTTTCCGCCGCTGCGTTGCTCCGGCCCGCCGTGCCCGCTTCCAGGCTCACGCGGAATTCCTCCAATTCCTGGGCCGCGCGCGTGAAGATTTCCCCGCGGTGGTTCCACTCGAAGCCGGCCTTGGCCGCGCGGGCCGCGACCTTGCCCGCCCATTGCAGGGCGGGCAGGCCGTTGGGGATGCCCTCGAGATGGGAGGAGCGGGTCTCCATCTTGCGCTGCTCCCAGATGTGGCGCACCTCTTCCGCGGATTCGAGGCGCGTTCCGCCGAACACGTGGGGATGACGCTGCACGAGCTTCTCGGACAGCGCCGCCGCCACGTCGGCGAAGGTGAACGCCCCTGCCTCTTCGGCCACGCGGGCGTGAAAGACCACCTGCAGCAGCACATCCCCCAATTCCTCGCGCAGCGCCGCGGCGTCTCCCCGTTCGACGGCATCGACCAGCTCGTAGGCTTCCTCGATCAGGTAAGGCAACAGGCTGCGGTGGGTTTGCTCCCGGTCCCACGGGCATCCTTGGGGGCCGCGCAGGGTGGCCATCACCTCCAGCAGGCGCAGCAGCGCGGTAGCGGGGTCGGGCATGGGATCGTGGCCTTCCGGGAGTGGTAATCGTCGCCTGCGCCGCAAGGGCGCTATTGGGCAATCGTTTGGCCGTTTGGCAGCGTGCTGGACCGCATCAGCCCGCGCGGGATCCCAACCCGTAACCCTGTCGGCAGGCCCAGGGAGGTCCGGTCATCGTGAACTGCACCCGAGCATTCAGCGGCAGGGCAGCGGATACGCCGGCGATCGGCCGAAAAACTTGCACGCCTCCATGAAGCGGCACAACCCGATTGCCAAGCAGGGCAGTGAGGCCGCGCCCGTCCACGGCAGGTTCGTGACCACCCAAGAACATGACGCCGGAACCCTGCACGGTAGTGTAATCGTCGAGGAAGAGGAAATCGACGGGGTCCCGGCTCAGATCGTTCGAGCGGGGATGGAGCCGTCCAGCGCGCCTCGACGGTCACAGGATCGGCGCGAAATCCTCGGCAACCTACCGCGAGGATTGCAGGTGCCAAACTCCATCCGGACTCCCGTGGAATCCCGCGTCAGTGGCGGTTGAGCCGCACCAGATAGGCGATTTCGCGCATGCGCTCGCTCAGGGTGTTCAGCACCAGGCCGATACTGAAGCTGAGCGCCGAAATGATCATGCACCCGGTGGCCAGAATCGCCAGCGGCACGCGGCGGATGTAGGCCGTCTCGATGAATTCCAGCACCACCACCCAGCCGGCGGCGGCGCCGGCCAACAGAAAGACGGAGCCGATCAGCCCATAGAACGTGAAAGGCCGATAGGTGCGGGTGATGTTGACGATGCTGACGATCACGCGCCAGCCATCCCGGAAAGTGCGCAGTTTGGAGAGGGACCCCAGCGGGCGATCCCGGTACGGTAGCGGTATCTCCAGGATCACGAACCCACCGTCCAACGTGCGGATGGTCAGCTCTGTTTCCACGTCGAAGCCCTTGGACAGGATTGCCAGCGACTTGGCCAGTTCCCGCGTCAAGCCCCGGTAACCGGAGAGCATGTCGTCGAGGTTCGTGTTGAACACCCAGTTGACGATCCCGGTGAGCATCCGGTTGCCGAAGAGGTGCAACAACCGAAACGATCCCTGGGAGTACTCCTTGAGACGGGTGCCGACCGTCATGTCCGCACGCTCGGCGATCAGCGGCTGAAGCAGTTGAGGCGCATGCCCGGCCGAGTAGGTGTCGTCCCCATCCACTATCAGGTAGTAGTCGGCATCCACCTTTGCGAGCATGGATTGGACAACGAATCCCTTTCCCGGCCGTTTCTCGGGTACCACGATGGCGCCCCGGGCGCGGGCAATCTCGGCCGTGCGATCCGTGGAATTGTTGTCGAACACGTAGATTTGGGCGCCAGGCAACGCCGCCCGGAAATCGTCAATCACCCTGCCGATCGTGATTTCCTCGTTCAGGCACGGGACAATGACCGCCACGCGGGGCGCGGAGAAATCGGGCTGGGCAGGGGAGGTCATGAAGGGGATCGCAACGGTTGCCCGAAGACTCGACCGGCAATGAACTGCGTGGCAGCGCAAATGGACCGCCTATCCTTCCCACGGCGACGGTTGGCCAATCAAGCCCTTTGGGTACTGGGGCACTTTCCGGTCGAACAGCGGATTCCTCGCAACGACGCTCGGAATGACAAAGCTGGTGTCACCCCGAGCCCTTCGCTGCGCTCGAGGGCAGGCTCGGTTGCGAGGGGTCTGCTGTTTCCCAGCCTGCGGCGTCCAGGCAAACTGACCCATTACCGCCCTTTGGGACACCTTGCGTGTCTGGCTCGGGTTCGTTAAGATTTTATTCGCGTCCAATCTTGTTGGAATTGCTGTTGGGCCCGGATCCGGCCCCGTGGTTCGCTCGGTCCAAGGACGCAGACGTCAGGTCTTCGCCGGGAAAAGCCACGCCGGCGGAGAATGAGCGCCTTCGCTGTTGATCATTGGAAGCGCATGAATATGATCCGAGAATTGCCACAACGGGTGTTTTCCAACCTGCGCTCCCGCCTGAGGTTCCTGCCGACGCGGCAAGCGGCCGAAACCACCCAGGGGGGTAAGGGACACAACCTGCTCCGTCTGCACGAGTACCAGCACAAAGTGATCGTGGACATCTTCAAGACCAGTATCGCCGGTTTCTTCGCGTTCTCCCTCATTCTCCTCAGTTTTTCGCTCCACACGCTGCTGGATCCCCGCGCCCCGACTTGGCTCGGCTATATCATGGGCCTGATGAGCGTATTGTTGCTGCTGGGGCTGTACCGCACGTTGAAGGAGTTCCGCACCTATCGGCAGAACTACGAGGAAATCACGGAGCAGTTGCGGGCCAAGGTGCTGCAGACCACGCGCACCGCCGCCCAGCCGGCCAAGCCCAAGGCAGGCATCGAGCAACGCCTGCTTTCGACGCTGCGGCCCAGGGAACACAAAGGGTGGGATTCCAAGGCGTGCCGCGGTTGCGGGCGGGCCATCGAACTGATGGCCAACGTGTGTCCTTCCTGCGGCCATGAGCAGGGGGAAGTGCTGGGCAATTGAACCCCGCAGAACGCGCTCCCCATGCGCAGGAACTCGAAATCGCCTCTGCGCTCGACCCGTACGACTATCCCCTGCCGGAAGTCCTGATCGCCCAACAACCGCTCGCCGAGCGGGACCAGTCCCGCCTGCTGGTGCTGCGCCGGGAACGTCCCGGCTGGCAGCATTGCCGTTTCGCGGACCTGCCGGACCTCCTGCCGCCCGACGCGGTGCTCGTCTTCAACAACACGCGGGTGCTGCCGCGGCGTCTGCTGGGGGAAACCCGGCGCCGCACCCCGGTGGAAGCCCTGCTGCTGACCGAGCGCGCCCCGGGCCGGTGGGAGGCGCTGGTGCGGCGCGCCCGGCGCATCAAGCCCGGCGAGCCGGTGTCTTTCGCCGGTGGCGCGCTGACCGCCACCGCCCTGGAGCGCACGCCCGAGGGCTATTGGATATTGGACTTCGCCGAACCGGCCACGGTGCGGGAGCGGCTGGAACGGCACGGACTCGCGCCTCTGCCCCCCTACATTCACAGGCAGCGTGAAGCGGCGGCCCAACATGCGCAGGACCGCTTGGCCTATCAGACCGTCTATGCCCAGGTGGAAGGCGCCCTGGCGGCGCCCACGGCCGGCCTGCATTTCACGCCCGGCCTGCTGCGGCGGCTGCGGGAGCGGGGCTTCCCCTTGCTGGAGATCACACTGCACGTGGGGATCGGCACCTTCGCGCCGGTCAAGGCGCGCGATCCCACGCAACACGTGATGCACGCGGAACGTTACGAGATCTCCCCGCCCGTCGCCGCGGCGCTCCAGGCCGCCCGCGCAGCCGGCCGGCCCATCGTTGCGGTCGGCACCACCACCGTGCGCACGCTGGAGACATGGGCGCGCGGCGCCTTTCCTCCGGGCGCCGCCGGGGAGACGCGTCTGTTCATTCACCCACCCTTCGAATTCGGCACGGTTCACGGAATGCTCACCAACTTCCACCTGCCCAAGAGCACCTTGCTGATGCTAGTATCGGCCTTTCACGGACGGGAGCGGCTCCTCTCCGCCTACGGGGAAGCGGTCGCGCGCCGGTACCGGTTTTTCAGCTACGGAGACTGCATGCTGATTCTCCCCCCGCCTTGAAAGGGGAGACCCTCCGGCACGGCAAGCCTTCCGTCAGCCGGCTCACCCGGCACGGCCGGGCCCCATTGAGAGCAGGACGGTCATGGAACGCGTGGTGGTCACCGGCTTGGGCGTCGTCTCGTGCATCGGCAACGGCGTGGCGGCCTTCTGGCATTCCCTGAGGAGCGGAACGTCCGGCATCGCCCGTATCGCGGCCTTCGATCCCGCTCCGCTCTCCACGCAGATCGCGGGGGAGGTGAAGCAATTCACGTTCGACGCGAAGCTGGGCAAGCGCATGGAGCGCTTCTCCCAGTTCGCCGTGGCGGCGGCCCAGCAGGCACTGCAACAGGCCGGCCTGCTGCCCGAGGCGGCCGGCGCCGGCTCCGTCGATCCCGAACGGATCGGGGTGAGTGTGGGGACGGGTATCGGGGGCGAGCCCTTTCTGGAGCTGCAGCACGCCAAATTCCTGGCGCGCGGCCCCGGCCGGTTCCATCCGCTGACGGTGCCCATCGTCATCGCCAACATGGCGGCGGCGAACATCTCCATCCACTACAAGCTGCTGGGCCCAAACCTGTGCATTTCCACCGCCTGCGCCACCGGCAATCACAACATCGGCACGGCGCTCGATCTGATTCGCCTGGGGCGCGCCGATGCCATGGTGGCGGGCGGCACCGAGTCGACGATGACCGCCTTCAGCCTTGACGGTTACGCGCAATTGCGCGCGCTTTCCTCCCGCAACGACGATCCACCGGGCGCCAGCCGGCCCTTCAGCCTGGGGCGCGACGGCTTCGTGCTGGCGGAAGGGGCCGGCGTGCTGCTGCTGGAGAGCCTGACTCACGCGAAGCGCCGGGGGGCGGAGATCCTGGCCGAGGTGGCGGGATTCGGCATGACCAGCGACGGCTATCACCTGACGGCGCCCCACCCCGATGCCAAGGGTGCCGCCCAGGCCATGCGCCTGGCCCTGGCCGATGCGCGGCTGAACCCGGAGGACGTCAGTTACGTCAATGCCCATGGCACCTCCACGCCGCTCAACGACGCGCTGGAAACCAAGGCGATCAAGGCGGCCCTGGGCGACCGCGCGTCTCAGGTGCCCGTCAGTTCCATCAAGTCCATGATCGGCCACAGCTTGGGGGCGGCGGCCGGCATCGAGGCGGTGGCCTGCGTGTTGGCCATCCAACACGGCGTCATTCCGCCCACGATCAACCTCCGCGAGCCCGACCCGGAATTGGACCTTGATTACGTCCCCAACCAGGCACGGGAGGCGCCCCTGGCCGCGGTCCTCTCCAACGCCTTCGCCTTTGGCGGGCACAACGCGGTGGTGGCGTTCAAGCGCTTCGAGGGGTGAATCGCGTTGCCACCCCGTTTGACACCCCCCGGGACCAAACTTATACTTATCTGTGAGCGATCAGGGTCTGTCTGCTCGCTCCCAAGCGGGCCTCCCAGTTGGCCCGCCGCCCGGTGACCCGCCCGCCCGCCCCAAGGTGGATGCGCCGTCACCACGTCTCCAGACGCCAGCGTCGGCACCCTTCTCATCAGGGTCAAGCGAGGTCACGTGAATTCGCGCAACAAGAACTTTCTCATTGCCCTGATCGTGTTCGTGGTGGCGATCGTCGTGCTCAACGTGGTGACGTCCACGCGCACGGCCCCCAAGGAGATCTACTACAGCGAATTCACGACCCGCGTGCGCGCGCATCAGATCACCGCCGTGGTCATCTCGGGCAGCCGCATCGACGGCGATCAGGCGGACGGGACCACCTTCACCACGCAGGCGCCGAAGGATCCGACGCTGATCCCCACGCTGCAGAAGAACAACGTGCGCATCACCGTCCGCCCCGACGCCGGGTCTCCTTGGTACATCAGCCTGCTGCTGCACTGGGGGCCGTTCATCCTGATCATCGGCGTGTGGATCTACCTGATGCGCCGCATGCAGGGCGGGGGCAACCGCCTGTTCTCCCTGGGCAAGAGCCGGGCGCGGCGGATCGACGAGAAAGGCCAGCGCACCACCTTTGCCGACGTGGCCGGCGTGGAAGAGGCCAAGGAAGA
>JBGPEV010000138.1:0-7259 GCA_041482995.1 bacterium
GAGATCGAGTTCCTCAAGCCCATGAGCGCGGCCATTCTCTCCGAGCGGCGCGTCTTCGCGCCCTATGGCCTGGAGGGCGGCGCGCCCGGCAAGTGCGGCCTGAACCTGCTGATCCGCAAAGGCGGCCACGTAATCGGCCTGGGCGGCAAGAACGAGGTGCGGGTGGAGCCGGGCGACCGCATCCGCCTGGAAACGCCGGGCGGCGGCGGCTACGGCCGCGCCTGAACCGCCTCTGCCGCGGGGTCGCAACCTTCGGCCGGACTTCCGTCGCCGGCTCGGATACAATACTGACTGTGATGACAACGACTTAGCCAAACCGCGGCATCCCTCGAGCCACGCCAACGCGGCAGAGGAATTGCACACCTCACAGTGCCCCTGAAACGCGCCCGGGAATTTCCTGGTAAACTGAGCAATTGTGCCGAGCCGGGGCAATCGGCGGAACGGAGCGCTCTGAGCGGCGCGAAGCGCCCTGGGTCGCGTGGCAGCGGACGGCAAGCCGCGCCCCCCAAAGTAGGGGGCGGGCAACCCGGCAACCGGAGAAGCGGCTGTGTTGAAATGGGTCTTTGACCGGAGGAACGCGCGCTACGTGGTGTTGCTGCTGCTGGTGATTCTGGTGACGATCGTGGTCGCCTTCCTGCGGCAAGTGACGCTCCCGTTCTTCCTGGCGATCTTCTTGGCCTATCTGCTGGATCCGTTGATCCGGCTCATCACGCGGATCAAGATTTACCGGTGGTCCGCGCACCGCGGCATCGCCGTGCTGCTGGGGTATGCGCTGATCGCCTGGGGGCTGTCTGCCGCCGCGTACTATGGCGTCCCCAAGCTGTTGGTGGAATTGAACCGCATGGGGGGCGCGCTGCCCACCATGATGGACCAGTTCGAGAAGGACTTCGTGCGGCCGCTTGACCGCGAAATCAGCCGCCTGTTCGCCGGCTACGCCGCCGAGTCGGAGGGCGTGCAACTGGGTGGCGGCCCGAACAGCGAGGGCAGCCTCACCCCCCCGCCGCCGCCGGCGGCTCCCGCTCCGGCCTCGCCGGCGGCCCAAGCGATGCAGCCGTTCTTGGATGAGTATGTCTTGGTCGTGCGGCGGGTGGACGACAGCCGCTTCGAGATCGTACCCCAGCACAAGCGCCCCAAACCCACCGGCGCGGCGGCGGGGCGCTTCAGCCTCAACCAGCAGATTACCCTCTATTTCTCCCAGCTCCGGGGCGATTTGGAAGTGAACATGGGGGAAATGATCACCAGGGGCCGGAAGGTATTTGAGGGCATCTCCGAGGCCGTGTGGACCCTGTTCCTGGTATTCATGTTGGCCGCGTTCATCCTGGTCAATCCGGGGCGCATCGGCGTATTCATGATGTCCATGATTCCCCGGGCGCATCTGCCGGTGTATGAGGGCTGGGTGGCCCAACTGGACCGCGGCTTGGCCGGGGTCGTGCGCGGGCAGGTGATCATCTGCCTGATCAACGGCAGCGTGACGGCCATCGGGATCGCCTCGCTGGGTATTCCCTTCTGGTTCACGCTCTCCCTTTTCGCCACGGTGTTCTCCCTCATCCCGATTTTCGGCGTGCTGATCTCCACCATCCCCATTGTGGTCATGGGGCTGACGGTCTCGCTCTATACGGCAGTGCTGGCGGTGGGCTGGATTCTGCTCGTCCATTTCATCGAGGGGAATTTCCTCAATCCCAAGATCTTGGGGGACGCGGCCCAGATTCACCCGGTGCTGATCGTGTTCTCCCTGGTGGTGGGCGAATACCTGGCGGGTGTGATGGGCGCCCTGCTGGCGGTGCCGATCTTCTCCATCATCTACAACTCCTTCCGCTACCTGAAATACCTGGCCGAGCGGGTGGAAGAATCGGCATGAGCGCCTCCAAGCGCCAGATCTGGGGCAATCACCTCGGCGCGCCTCCCGACGAGTTGATGGTGCGCTTCTGCGCCGGGCGCGACGTCACGCCGCTGCCCATGGCCGATGGGGAGTTGCTGCCCTTCGATCTGTGGACCAATCGCGCGCACGCCATCATGCTGCGGCGGCAGGGCATCCTCGACGCGGCCCTGCTGCGCCGCCAGCTCGACGCGCTGGCCACCCTGGAGGACGAGTGGCAGGCCGGCCGCTTCCAGCTCCAGCCCGAGCTGGAGGACGTCCACGTGAACGTCGAGCGCTTCGTGGCCGACCGGGCGGGCGCCGAGGCCGGCGGACGGTTGCACACGGCCCGCAGCCGCAACGACCAGGTGGTCTGCGACAGCCGGCTCTTCCTGCGCGCGGCCCTGCTGGAATTCGGCGAGGCGCTGGCGGGCCTGGCCGGGGCGCTGCTCGAGCAGGCCGCCGCCCACACGAACACGGCGCTGCCCGGCTTCACGCACCATCAGCCCGCCATGCTCACCACGTGGGGGCACTGGCTCTGCGCCTACGCCCAGGCCCTGTGCCGCGACCTGGAGCGCGTGCGCCACGCGGTGGACCTCGTCAACCGCAACCCGCTCGGCTCCGCCGCCGCCTTCGGCACGTCCTGGCCCATCGACCGGGAGTTCACGGCCGAATTGCTGGGGTTCGACCGGGTGGACACCAACACGCTGGACAGCGTGAGCAGCCGCTGGGAGCACGAGGCCCAGGCCGCGAATGTCTATGCGCTCGCCATGAATCACCTGGCCGTGATGGCGCAGGACCTGATCCTGCTCAGCCATCCCTACTGGCGCTTCGTGTCCCTGGCCGATGCCTACGTCACGGGGTCGTCCATCATGCCCCAGAAGCGAAACCCGGACTTCGCCGAGGTGATCAAGGGCAAGTGCGCCTGGCTGGTGGGCATGACGGCGGGATTGCTGGCCCTGCCCAAGGGCTGGATGTCCGGCTACAACCGGGACTCGCAAATGGCCAAGTACGCCATCCTGGACATCGTGCGCGAGTGCCAGCCCGCGCCGGTGATCCTGCAGGCGGTGTTCGCGTCCCTCACGGTGAACCGCGACGTCATGCGCGCCGCACTGGACACGGGCTTCCTGTCCGCCACCGACTTTGCCGACGCCACGGCCCGCGCCCTGGGCATCCCCTTCCGGGCCGCCTACGATGTGGCCGCCACCGCCGTGCGCCTCTCCGGCAACGCGGGCCGCATCACCGCCGAGGCGGCGACCCAGGCCCTGCAGCAGGCCGGCCTGGACCCCGCGCCCGTCCGCGGCGTGTTGGCCGATCTGGCCGATCCCGCTCGCATCCTGGCGTGGCGGCAGCACACGGGGTCGCCTGCGCCTGAGTCCGTGCGTGCCCAGATCGCCACCCTGCGCGCCGAGGTCGCGCGACTCTCCGCCGAGTTTCCAAAGCGCCGGGCGCAGTGGGACGCGGCGTGGACGCGGTGCCGGGAGTGGAAGGGGTAGGCAGTACCCTCGGATGGCCCTCCTGTGCGAGGATAGCCGCATGAGCATTCAAGAGATTCAAATCAAGGGATTCCGGTCGCTTCGCGATGTGACGTGGAGGCCTGGGCCGCTCAACGTCATCATCGGGCCCAACGGATCGGGCAAGTCGAATCTGTTGAGGGCGCTCGAACTATTGCAGGCGAGTGCCGAGGGAAAGTTGCGCAATACCATCCTCAAGGAAGGGGGTATTCAGCGGTTGCTTTGGGATCAAGATTCTCCAGAGTTGTCTTGGCGCCTCACACTTGATGGCCACATGATTACTGGGGACAACACCGATCAAGTGAACTACGAGCTTGTCCTCGATTCCGGCGAAGACCACTCACCGCGCCTAAACTATTTTGTGGCCAAGGAGTCACTTACAGTGCGTGCCCAGCAGGCGTCGGGCGTTCCGGACGACGTCAGTGTGATCTTGACTCGAGATGCCAGATCGAACTTCGCCAACTACAAGAATCCCGAGGAAAGCTTGCTGTCTGTTCAAGCCGAGAGCCGCAATGAAATTCGCGGCCTCGAATGGGTACTCAATGCCTGGAGGATCTATCACGATTTGCGAGCAGACAGGCAAGCACCGATTCGTCGAGCCGCCGTTACCAGCTACGAGACCTATCTTGATAGGGACGGGCAGAATCTTATTGCACTTCTGCATACGTTGTATGAACAAGACCCGCGCTTCGAGGAGGAACTCGACAATGTCCTCTCTGCCGCCTTCGAGGACTTTGAAAAGTTGAAGTTTCCGCCCGCAGAAGATCAGAAAATCCAATTGCGTGTCAAATGGAAGTCACTATCCAAATCCCTGCCAATTGCGGATTTGTCTGACGGTACGATTCGCTTCCTGCTGCTTTCCGCAATCCTACTCACACCAAACCCGCCGCCCTTGATCGCAATCGACGAACCGGAAACTGGGCTCCATCCCCGTATGTTTCCTATTCTGGCTGAGTTGGCGCGCGATGCCGCTGAGCGAACTCAGGTGATTTTCACCACCCATTCGCCGGAGTTCTTGGACGCCTTTAGCGAATTCGTACCCACGGTTACGGTGAGCAAATGTACAAAAGGTCAAACCGAGCTATCGGTCGTTGACGGTGAAGAGTTGAATCGGTGGCTAAAAGAATACCGTCTCGGTGAATTGTACCGTTCCAATGAGCTTCAGGCGCTCGCGTGAAGAAGCGTTTCGTTTTGTTCGTTGAAGGACACACCGAATTCGAATCGCTCTCCGAATTTTTCACAAGATGGCTCAATCTCCGGCTCTCTCGCGCGGCGGAAGTTTTTCCCATCCGAATGGACGGTGTTGGGCACTACCGAAGCGTAATTCCGAAAAAGGTTGCCCTCCAACTCGAGGAACCTACTGGCTCGGATGTGATAGCTGTGATTGGGTTGCTGGACCTGTATGGATATCCGAATTTCCCGCCTGAGATTCTCACCGCTCAAGAGCGGTACAACTGGGCGAAGGAGCAGATCGAATCTAGAGTGAATAACCCGAATTTCCACCAGCACTTTGCTGTGCATGAGTTGGAAGCATGGCTTCTATCGAATCCAAACTTGTTTCCGGCAGAAGTCCAGCAAAAGTTCTCACCTGCTACCGGCCAACCCGAAACGGTGAACTTTGACGAACATCCTGCTCAACTACTTCAGCGGCTCTACTGGGAGACAATGACTCGGCACTATCACAAGCGAATTCAGGGTGCCCGACTCTTCGCCAAGCTTGACCCAGAAATCGCCTACCAGCGCTGCCCCTACTTGGCCCTTCTGCTCGACGACATGCTCGCCCTCGCCAAGGCCGCCGGCCTGTAGCACCTACTCCTCCAGCAGCAGCGCCGCGGGCCGCCGCAGCATGTTCTGCGGCTTCAGCGCCGTCTTGAGCTTGGCGGTGAACTCGCGAGTGTAGATGGGCTTGCCCGGGGAGACATCGCTGAGCAGCAGGGAGACGCGGTTGAAGCGGATGGTGGTCGGCGGGATTTGGGGCACGCGATCGCCCAAGGCCTCCCACTCGCGCCAGTAGGGACGGCCCGCGCCGCCGCGGAAGCGCATCAGCGTGAGGTGCGGCCGGTAGGTGCGCAAGTGTTCCGTGTCGCCCTTGCTGAAGGGCTCCTCGTCCAACCGCTGGGTGAGCGGCCACGCCCCTACGGCGGGCGTGGGCGGCCCGGCGAGGCAAATCAGGCTCGGTTTGCGGGGCGCGGGCCAGAGCACGAGGCCCTCCCATTGGAAGAACAGGTCGTCCCACACCCCGGCCTCCACGTTGCGCTCCACCTCTTGCCAGACGGTGGCGCGCTCCTGCTCGCCCAACTCCTTGAAGAACAGGCACGTCTGGTGCCAATTGCCCGGCGGCACCATGCGGATCGGCCAGCCCAGCGCCTTCTGCAAGCGGTTGCAGAACGGCTCGATGTGCACCCGCAGCCGCTCGCGGCAGTTCTCGTCCAGCTCGAATCCGATGAAGCAGCGCATGGGGGCTCAGATCGGGCGCACGGTGGCCAAGTACACCACGCCGAGGGCGAGGAGGAAGATCAGGATGTGGATTGCCATCGCCAGGGGCTTGACCACCCGCTTTCCGCGCAGTTCCCGGCCCACCAGCAGGCCCAGGCCGATCAGCAGGATCACGAGCACCAGCTTCCAATGCAGCCACTTGCCCTGGCTGAAGGCATCGCCGTCGATCGCCAGCCACAATCCGCTCAGCAGGGCGACAACCAGGATCGGATAGTAGATGAAGGCGTGGATGCGCCGCTGCAACTCGCGCACGCCCTCGCGGTGTTCCGCGGTCTTGAGCCGCAGGGCCATCACCACGGCCAGGGACTGGAGAAACAGCGTGCCCACCACGAGGGACATCGCGGTCACGTGCAGGGTCAAGATAGACTCGTACATGGCGTCTCGTCGGTTAGAGCGGCTGCGCCAGTCTAGCCGATTTCGGCACACGAATGCGCGCCTGACGGTCCATGTGCGCCCAGTGCCCAACAACGGCACCTCCGGCGGCCCAATGGCGGCGCCGAACGGGGACTGCTCGGTGCGCGAGGCAATGGGGGTGGGGCAGCGGGCTGGCGAACCCCGCGCTGCGCTCGGAGGCATGCTCTCACCCCGGCGGTGTTGCTTGCGGCTGCGCCGCGATTTCTTGACCGCCCCTCCCCCGCGGGGGAGGGGCACTGCGAACGGCCACTGCCCCGCCCTTTGTGACCGCTTCGGCTCCGCCCGAGCGAAATCGACTCCGCGCTCCTTTATCTCGCCCATTGCAGGGCTCGGAGAGACGGTGGGGGCTCAGGTTGATGTGTAGTGCCGCGCTGCCGCGCGCCCAGGAAGTTCACCCCGCCAGCGCCTGCTCCCGCTCCGAGGGTTCCGTCCTTGTTGCTATTCCCATCTGCGTCATCTGCGTCATCTGCGGTTCCGCAATTGAAGTTGCAGTCCTTTGGCTCCCCCGTGTCCGGAGCCTGCCCTCGAGCGCAGCGAAGGGTGGTGAGGCTGTTGTTACCGTTCGCCCCACCCCCGTCGTTTGACGCCTGCCCGCCGCCACGGCTATCCTGCTGCACAACGATGCCATCCCCCCTCCTTGAGGAGCGGCCATGCGGTTACCCAGCGCCCCCGACGTGAAACTGGCCGTGAAGCCCAGCGTGTGCGCCCTGGACTGTCCGGACACGTGCAGCCTGAACGTCACGGTGGAAGGCGGGCGGATCACGGCGGTGCGCGGCTCCACCGCCAATCCGTTCACGCGCGGGGTGATCTGCAACAAGGTGACGCGCTACCCGGAGTTGATTCACGGGCCGGATCGGCTGCTCCATCCCCTGCGCCGTACGGGGCCGAAGGGCTCGGGCCGGTTCGAGCGCATTTCCTGGGAAGCGGCGCTGGACACGATCCACGAGCGGTTCTCGGCGGCGATCGGGCGGCAGGATAGC
>JBGPEV010000139.1:0-7257 GCA_041482995.1 bacterium
GCAAATCGACGCACACGCGGACCTGCGGGACAATTACGGCGGCACGCCTCACAGTCACGCCAGCATCATGGCCCGCGCCCACGACCTGGGCCTGCCATTCGTGCAGGTGGGCATCCGTGCGCTGAGCGAGGAGGAGCGGCTGTTTCTGCGGCGCCGGGGCCTGGACCGCAACGTGTACTATGCCCACCGCATCGCGGAGCAGGGCAACGACGACTGGATGGTGGAAGTTGCCGAGCGGCTCGATGACGACGTGTACATCACGCTCGACGTGGACGGCCTTGACCCCACCCTGATGCCCGCTACGGGAACGCCCGTGCCGGGAGGATTGGGCTGGTACCAGACCCTGCGGCTGCTCAAGCGGGTGGCCAAGCGGCGCCGCATCATCGGCATCGATCTCACCGAGCTGGCGCCCATCAGCGGCTTTCATGCGCCGGACTTTCTCGCCGCGCGGCTGGTCTACAAGATGATCGGCTATGCCCACATCCGCCAGGGGCTGGGCTAGGCCAGGGTCTCAATTACAGCGTCAGTTCGAGAATGACCCGTTCGCGAAACCTGCGCGAGAAAAGTCCCAACAGGGGCGTCAACGCGGTCTGCCAGCCATACTTGAAGCGAAGCGCGCCGTTGACCCGGGCGGCCAGGGCGGGGTCGTCCAGCACGCGCCCCGTTCCCTCCAGGTACGCAGCGGTGACCGTTCCCCGCATCGTGCAGGGCGCGGCGCGCAAGCGGGGGGTGCGGCGCAGACGCCGCACTTTCCAACTGCGGGCATCGGTGTTCACGTAGAGCTTGCCGTCCAGCGGCACCGGCCACACGGGGGTCGCCACCGCGCGGCCGTCCTTGCGAAACGTGACCAGGCTGATGTTGCGGGCGTTGCCCAGCGCTGCGTCCGCCATGGGGCGGGGCCTCCCTCTAGAGGGTCAATTCCACCGTGATGCGCCGGCCCACGTTGCCGGTGATCCGGGCGAACAAGGTGATCAGGGCGTATTGCCAGCCGTACTTGGCCGCCATGGCCCGGTACACGCGCGCGGCCTCGGCGGGGTCGGTGAGGATGCGGCCGGTGCCCTCCGACCATGCGCCCAAAGGCTTGCCCCGCCCGTCGCTGGGCGCCACCTTCACCCGCTGGGTGGCGCGGATGCGCTTCACCTTGCCGGAGTTGGCCACCGTGTAGAAGCACAGCTTTCCGTTCGCCATGGCGCACCAGACCGGCGTCGCCACTTCCCGGCCATCCTTGCGAAAGGTCGTCAAGTTGATATAGCGCGCAGTCTGCAACGCGGGGTCCATGGCTGCTCTGTTGGGATGGCCGTCCGGTTGGAATCCGTCCCCTCCCAAGGAGGATCGCCGCCACCCCGCCAAGGGTTACACGGGGACGGCCCAGGCGTCCCGCCGCCAGGCCATGTCCCAGAACAGGTACTCCCAGCGGCTGCTATCGTGAAAGATGCGCTTCAGCCGCTCCCGCTCGGCCGGGCCCAAGGGAGCAGCCAGCCGTTCCATGGCATCCCGCAGCCAGCGCACGTTGGCCGCGAAGGGCGGTGAGGCATACATCTCGATCCACTTGCGGTAGCGCGGCTCTTTGGGCATGCCCCGGGCCCGCAAATGGGTCGCGATCTCCCAATAGCCCCAGTAGCACGGCAAGACCGCGGCCACGATCTCCGTGAGGCCGCCCGTTGCCGCGACTTGCATCAGATGGCCCGTGTAGCCCCGTGTGGTCTGGGACGGCTGGGCCGCCTCAAGATCGTCCGGCGTCAGTCCGAATTCGGCGCAATAGGAACGGTGCAGCGCCATCTCCTCGTTCAGCGTCTCCGCGCACAGCTTGGCGAAATAGGCCTGCGTGGACACGTCGGCAGCCCGCACGGCCGCCAGGGCAAACACCTTGGCGTAGTCGATCAGATAGAGGTAGTCCTGCTCCAGATAGTAGCGGAAGCGGGCGTCATCCAGATCGCCCCGCCCGATGGCGAGCACAAAGGGATGCTCCTTTTCCCGCGCCCAAATCCCTTCAGAAACCGCCACGAGCTGATCGCAGAATCCCATCCCCCCTCCGCGTTTTGGAGCACTCGATCGGCGCCGTGCCGGACCCGCCGGACCCGCACCCCCGGCCTAGATCATCGTCATCGCTATGGGCGCGAAGCCATGGTTGATCGCGGTGCGCTTGCCGACCGGAAGCGATTCCGCCAAGGCCTTCTGCAGGTAGGCCTTGGCTTGGCCGACCGCATCTCCCAACGGAAGCCCGCGCATGAGATAGACGGCGATCGCGGAGGAGAGTGTGCACCCGGTGCCGTGAGCGTTGACGCCCAACAGGAAGCGGTCGGCGAAGAATTCCACGGTGGTGCCATCGAACAGGCAGTCGATCGCCTCCTCGCTTTCCTTCAGGTGCCCCCCCTTCACGAGCACGGGAACGTGAAACCGATCGAACAGGGCGCGTGCGGCCGGTTCCAGATGATCGGCTTGGGTCACCTCCATTTCCGCCAACAGGGCCGCCTCGCTCATATTGGGGGTGACGACCGCCGCCCGGGGAATGATGCGCTCGCAGAGGGCGCGAATGGCGTCTTCCTTCAGCAGACGCGCCCCGCTGGTGGCGACCATCACGGGATCGACGACCAGCGGTAGACCTTGGGGTTCCGCGGCCCCGGGGCGTCGGTGGGTGGGGCCCTTCTCCAACTCGTCGGCCACGGCATGGATGATCTCCGCCGAGTAGAGCATGCCCGTCTTGGCGGCGCCGATATCGAAGAAGTCCCACACCGCGCGGATCTGTGCCGCGACGGTCGCCGGGTCGATTCCCTGGATGCCGGTCACCCCGTCGGGGTTCTGGGCGGTAATCGCGGTGATGGCCGTCGTGCCGTAGGCCGCCAGCGCACAGCAGGTCTTCAGGTCCGCCTGGATGCCCGCGCCGCCGCCGCTGTCCGACCCCGCGATGGAAAGCACCACGGGCAACGTGTTGTAGGAATACGCCATGCCGTTCCTCTAGCGCGTCAGGTTCATGAACAGGCTATCGCCGGCGACGTCCGTGGCCACGATGCCGCGCGCCTTGGCGAACTTGGCCCAGGCGGCCCACTGCTCCGGCCGCTGGCTCTGGGCGTGGGCAAATTGGGGCAACGTGAGCTGGAACGCGCGCCGGTCCAGGTCCTTCCGCACTTCCGGATTGGCCTTGAAGTACAGCGACAGCGCCCGCTCAGGCTCCTTGCGGGAAAGATCGATCCCTTCCTGGATGGCCGTCACCAAACGTCGGGCGGCGTCCGCGTTCTTGTTGAGGAATGCATCGTTGCTGATGACGATCAACTCGTAATAGTCCGGCACGCCGTATTTTTCCATGGCGAAATAGGCCCCTGGCACCTTCTCAATTTCCAACTCCGCCAACTCGTAGTTCCAGAACGCGCCCATCACCCCGTCCACCTGGCCGGACAACAGAGCGCTGGTGAGATTGAAGTTCACGTTCACGGTCGTGCAGTCGCCGAGTTTCAATCCTGCGTTCTCCAGGATCACCTTGAGCAGAGCGAGTTCCAGCGTTTCGACCGAATAGCCGATGCGCTTGCCCTTCAGATCAGCGGGCGTCTTGATGCCGCTGCGCTGAAGGAACGCCAGGGAGGAGAGCGGGTGATCCACCAGCAGGCCGATGGATTTGACCGCCAGACCTTCCGAACGGGCGATGATCACGTTGGGCTGGTAGTTGATGGCGAAATCCGCCTGGCCCGCGGCCACCAGCTTGAGCGGCGCGTTGGGATCGGCGGGCGCGACCAAATCCACGTCGAGGCCATGTTTGGCGAACAGCCCCGCTTCACGGGCCACATAGAGCGGCACATGATCGGCATTGGGAAACCAATCGAGAATCAGGCGATGTTTCCCGGCGCCCAGAGCCGTGCTGCCGGCCAAAAGGGCGGGGAAGAGCACGCAGACACAGAGCAGTCGCTTCACGGCCGTTTCTCCTCAGGCAAGTAATGAATCCAATGGATCGATCAGGCAGGAGGCTCATCGCGGGAGAGACGCTGCCACGGCAAGAACCAGTGTTCCGCCAGCACCACCGCACCCAACAGCAGCAGCCCGATCGGAGTGAGACAGAGAATCGCGGCGAAGACTTCCGCGACCCGCAATTGCGCGTTCGCGGAGAGCATCAGATAGCCCAGCCCCGCGCCGGCGCCCACCCATTCTCCAATCACCGCGCCAATGGTGGAGAAGATCACGCTGAGCTTCAGTCCCGAGAACAGCGCAGGCAGCGCGGCGGGTAGCCGAAGCTTCCAGAAGATCTGCACGGGCCGGGCGCCCATGGTGCGGAACAGCCGCACCAGGTCCGGATCGGTGCGCTTCAATCCGTCCAGCACGGAAACGGTGATGGGGAAAAACACGATGATCGCGGCCATCACGACCTTGGAGAGCCACCCGTAGCCGAACCACACCACCAACAGGGGCGCGACCGCGAACACCGGCACGTTTTGTGACGTGATGAGCAACGGGTACAACGCCTTTTCCAGCGGCGCCGACCAGAACATCAGCACGCCCAGGGCCAACCCCACGCCAATGCCCAGCGCCCCTCCCGCCAGCACTTCGCTCAGCGTGATCCCGGTGTGAAACAGCAGCACCTCCCGCCGCGCGATCAGGGTCAGCAGCACCTGACTGGGCGCGGGCAGGATGTAGTGGGGCAGGGCGAACCCCCGCACCACGGCCTCCCAGGCGCCAAGCAAGGCGAGCAGCGCCAAGGCGGGATAGAGCCAGCGTTGCAGGGCGGCCAGCACCCGTTGGCGCGGCGGATGCGGTACGCGCTCGTTGGCGAGCCGCGCGGAGACCCTCCCGCGGGCAGCGGGGTGGGCGCGCAGGTAGGGTTCAGCCATCCGGACCCTCCAGGCGGCTCAAGATATCCGCCTTCATCAGTGCCAATTGGAAGGACCGCAGGCGCTCGTGATGGGGCAACTCGATCCGCATCTCGGCCATCACGGTGCCGGGGGTGGCCGACAGGAGCACGATCCGGTTCGAGAGCAGCAGCGCTTCCTCCACATCATGGGTCACCAGCACGACCGTCTTGTGGAAGTCCCGCCACACACGGAGCAGATAGGCTTGCAGGCGCCCGCGCGTGATCGCGTCCAACGCGCCGAACGGCTCATCCAACAGCAGAATCTCTTGCCCGCACAGCAGCGTGCGCATCAGCGCGGCCCGCTGGCGCATTCCGCCGGAGAGTTCGGCGGGCAGCACGTGCGCAAAGCGCTCCAGATGGAACAGCTCGAGGAGGTGGCGGGCCTGGGATTCCGCCTCGCGGCGCTCCTTCCGCGAACGCAATTCCGGCGCCAGCAGCACGTTGTCCCACACCGTGCGCCACGGGAGCAGCAAGTCCTTCTGCTGCATGTAGGCAATTCGGGGTTCGGGACCGGGCGGCCGGCCATCAATGCGGACGGAACCGGTGTCCGGTGTTTCCAGCCCCGCGATCACATTGAGCAGCGTGGACTTTCCGCCGCCGGACGGCCCCAGCAAGGCGACGAATTCCCCCGCCTCGGCCCGGAAGGAGACGTCCTTCAGCACGGGCAAGACGCCAGTGGCGCTGCGGTAGGTCTTGCTCAGCCCGGAGACTTCAATGGCCGGACCGGCGGTCTGGAACGGCACGGAAAGATTCCCTCAGCGGAGGGTTTCGATCCCGGCGAGAGACGGTATGCGGATTTGGAGTGCGACTGCAGGACTGGACACGCTCCCTCCGCCGGTCCTAACCGGATCAGGTTATACGGGTCTGCGGCTCAGGGCCGCGTCTCAGCCGGAACTTCCGGCTCCCCGGAGTGTCAACGCCCGCAGATTTAGCATGGACCCAGGCCACCGGCAAGCGCCGTGGGACGTCGTCTTGTATGACCTTTCCCCTTGGGCTAGTATTACCCCGTTGGACCGCAGGCTCCCGCACGCACGAAGGTCAGAGCCTCTCCCGCCGGGGTCCGGATGCGCTCCCGCAGTCGTTCCACCGAAACGCGACTGAGGACGGACTGCAATGGAAGGAAATGTCCTCATCGGCAGATCCAAGCCGGCCGGAGCCGCTCCGCCGGAGGCCCAGCGGGTCATCAATCTCGTCTCCAACGCCCCCGCCAACAAAGTCGTCGGACTGACCAGCTTTCTGACGGTGTTCAATAGCCCCCAGGTGCGGGCGGAGGTGGCGCCCTTTCGCTACGTCATCCAGCGCAAGAACCGCCGTTCCCTGGGCGGCAAGTTCAGCAAAGGGCTGACGCACGAGGTCACCGAGAACATCGAGGTCAACCCGAATGAAGACCTGTTTGGGTTGCGCCGCTGGCTGGGTGGAATCCGCCAGGATCCGGCGAATGTCATGCTGGTGAACGTCGGCAAGGTCAGCCTGGATCCGCTCGCCGCTCCGCTGGCGTTTTCCGAAATGATCCGCTCCGGCCGTCCGATCCTGGTGACCGGCTGCGATCCGACCACGCAGGATCAGTTGCTCTGCCCGATCGATTTCACCTTCACCTCCGTTCCACCGCCCGTGCAAAACAATCCGAGCCTGAAGCTCTCGCTGACCAGCCGGGTCCACCGGCGCAAGGGGTTCGTGAACTCCCTCCGGTCGGTACTGGAGCTGGACGGGCTGCCGCGAGAATTGGTGGACAAGGTGGCAGCCATCAATTCCGGCGCCGATTCCTCCAAACTGACCGAAGCGGAGGTGGTGAATCTCTGCCTCTTGGGCGACTTGGCAACCCGGTACATGACGGCGATCGCACAGTTTCGCGAGGCATTGCGGAACAGCAGCCTGCAGGTGCCGCAACTGGTCTCGATGTTCGAGATCCTCACGGCGGATCTCACCCTGGCCCAGACCCTGGAGGCGTTTCAGCCCTACTTCACCGAGGACGTGCAGGCCGACCCGTCCAAGCTCAAGTCCCGCGGCCATGTTTTCGGCGAAGTCTACCGCTTCATGCAATCCCGCGAGGGCTCCGGAAAGGGCGGACGCATGGAGCGGATGGACGATTTCTTCCGCAAACTCACCACCCTGGTGATTCACCAGCGCGCCAAGGTGGACCCCATGTTGTGGCAGCACTGCCACTTCCTGGGCGATCTTGAGCCGGCGGAGCAGGACGTGATCGGCAATCTGAAACCCTATCACGCGCTGCTGGCCAAGACTGTGGAATCCGGACAGACGGCGATCACGCCGGACTTCATGGGCAAACTGGGAGAAGGCGTGTTCAACCTCGTGGTGGCGGCGAACCAGCCCGTCAATGCCACCGATCCGGCGGCCAACCATCTGCGCAAGGCCATGGCGGCCAGGATGCTGCCGGTTTTTCGGCTGCAAAAATTCGCGGCGGC
>JBGPEV010000140.1:0-7229 GCA_041482995.1 bacterium
ACCGGAAAAACAATGGGGGTAAGGGGGAGGTCTGCCCGCGGCACGGGGAATCACCCCTGCGGCGGCCCCAACCCTCGCTTAATCCACATCCGCTGCCGCACCTTGCTGCTTCGGCGCAACTGGTGAAATATCCGGGCTAGGCCGTTTTGGTATCGGTCAGTCCGAGTTCGCGCATCATGGTCGCGCGCATGGCAAACTTCTGCGCCTTGCCCGTCACGGTCTTAGGGAGGTCGGTCACAAATCGGACAAAGCGTGGGACTTTGTAGTGGGCGATTTGGCCGCGGCAAAAGTCCCGCATCTCTTCCTCGGTTGCGCTCGTTCCCGGTTTGAGGACGATCCAGACACAGATCTCCTCCCCCAGCCGGGAATCCGGCACTCCGAAGGCTTGGGCCTCCATCACCTTGGGGTGGCGGTAGAGGAATTCCTCGATTTCGCGGGGGAACACATTCTCGCCGCCGCGGATCAACATGTCCTTCACCCGGCCGACGATATTGCAGTAACCCTCCGCATCCAGCGTGGCCAGGTCCCCGCTGTGCATCCAGCCAGCGGCATCGATCGCCTCCCGGGTCGCCTTGGGGTCCTCCCAGTAGCTGAGCATGACCGAGTAGCCGCGCGTGCAGAGCTCGCCGCGCGTACCGATGGGAACCATCCGGCCCTGCTCATCCACGATCTTCACTTCCAGGTGCGGCAGGATGCGGCCGACGGTGGAAACCCGCCGTTCCAGGGGTTCGTCAACGTCACTCTGGAAGGACACGGGGCTGGTCTCGGTCATGCCGTAGGCAATGGTGACCTGGGCCATGTGCATATCCGCGATGACGCGCCGCATGGTTTCCACCGGACAGGGTGCCCCCGCCATGATTCCCGTCCGCAGCGATGACAGGTCGAACTGCGGGAATCGCGGGTGCTCCAACTGCGCGATGAACATCGTGGGCACACCGTGCAGCGCCGTGCAGCGGAACTCCTGCACCGCCCGCAGCGTTTCCTCGGCGTCGAACGAGGCCCCGGGGAACACCATGGTGGCGCCCGTCGCCGCGCAAGCGAGCACGCCGAGCACCATCCCGAAGCAGTGGTAGAGCGGAACCGGAATGCACAGCCGGTCGCGGTCGGTCAGACGCATCGCCTTGGCGCTGAAGCGGGCATTGTTGAGGATATTGTGGTGCGACAACGTCGCGCCCTTGGGCAGACCCGTGGTGCCGCTCGTGAACTGGATGTTGATCGCGTCGTCCGGATCAAGCGCGGCGCTGATGCCGGCGAGACGGTTGCGGTGGGCGGGACCGGCGAGCGTGGCCAGTTCCTTGAACGGCATGTATCCCGAAGGAGGGGTTCCCCCGCCGATCAAGACCAGCCGCTCCAGCTTGGGGAAGCGTCGCAGGCGCAGCGGTTGCTGGCCCCGGGCGGCGTCGATCTCCGGCGCGAGAGAGCGCACCATGGCCACGTAGTCGCTCGACTTCAAGGCCGCTGCCATCACCAGTACGCGGCACTGCGTCTTCGCCAGGGCGTGCTCCAATTCGGAAGTGCGATAGGCGGGGTTGATGTTCACGAGGATCGCGCCGATCCGTGCCGTGCCCAGTTGCACCAGCAGCCACTCGATGCAGTTGGGTGCCCAGATGCCGACCCGATCGCCCCGCTCGACTCCCAGCGCCAGCAGCCCCGCGGCGATCTCGTCGGAGCGCCGTTTCAACGTGTGCCAGGAAAGGCGTTCTCGAGTCGGTGCGAATACGACGGCCTCCCCCGCCCCAAAGCGCGAGACCGCCCGGTCCAGCAGCGCCGGGAGGGTCATGAACTTCAATTCCTCGGCGGTCGCGCCGGTGACGTGCGACAGGCCGCCCAGCGGACGGCGGGAATCGTCATGGGCCGCGCGGAGCCATTCGGATGCAAACGGGTTGGTGCTCATCGGTCAAAAGGTCCGCCAATCCCCCAACTGCTCGAACGCGTGGGCCGCCCGGTAGATGGTCGACTCGTTGTAGTGCTTGCCGATCAGCATCATGCCGATGGGGAGACCCTGGCTCATTCCGCACGGGATCGTCATGGCGGGATGGCCGGTAACGTCGAAGGGACAGGTATTCGGCAACATCTCGAATCCCCGTTGGCAGTAGAGCGCCAGAGGCGCGTTCTGATCGGGAAGCGGAGTCGCCTTCATGGGCAACGTCGGCATGAGCAGCAGATCGTAGCGGTTCAGCACCTCATCGTAGGTCTGCCGCAGCAGCCGGCCGAGATTCTGGGCCTTCGCGTAGAACCGGCCGCGATAGTGCTTGACGAAGTATTCCCCGATCAGCATCGAGATCTTGAGGGTGCGCGACAGTTCATTGGCCCGCGCCCGCCAATTGGAGTGGGCGTCGAGCAGACTGGTCGTGTAAAGCCCCTTCCAATTGAAGCCCATGCCGTTCCCGTGCATCATCTGCATCTGCAGGCCTTCCAGGGCGATGGACGTCCAAATGGCGGAGCCATCCAGGTGCATGGGGATCGAGACGTCTTCGACGATCGCGCCCAGGGCCCGCAGCCGCTCCGCGCCGCGGCGCACCTTCTGGTCCACGTCGGGCTCGCTCGATGGATGTCCGAAGGACGCGTTCACCACCGCGATCCGCATCCCCGCAATGCCCCGGCCGAGTGCCGCCGTGTACTTGTCCACGCGCACATCGTACTGCCGCGGGTCCAGCCCATCGGCTCCGGCGATCACCTCGAGCAGCAGGGCATTATTCGCGACGGTCGCCGTCATCGGCCCCGTATGGTCGATGGTGGCCTCAATGGGCATCACCCCGGTGTAGGGCACGAGGCCGTGGGTCGGCTTCATGCCGTAGCATCCACTCCAGCAGGACGGCATGCGGATGGACCCACCCTGGTCGCAGCCGATCGCCATCTCCACTTCCCCGGCACCCACCAGCGCCCCGCAGCCCGAGGAAGAGCCGCCCGCCGAGTACCCGTGCTTGTAGGGATTGTGCACCGGGCCGAGCGCGGAGGTGTGGCTGCCGCCGGAGAGGCAAAAGTACTCACAATGGGCCTTTCCGACGACGATGCCGCCGGCATCGAGAATGCGCGTGACGAGGGTGGCATCGACGTCCGGCACATACCCCTCCAGGGTCGAGGCCCCGTTCATCATGGGCACCCCGGCCAGACAGACGTTGTCCTTCAGCACCACGCGCTTGCCGGCCAGCGGCCCGTATGCCGCGCCGCGCACCTCGGTCTTCACCGCCCACGCGTTGAGCGGATTCTCGGCGGCGCCGGGGCGGTAGCCGGGCGTGCGCGGGTAGCGCACGGGTGGCAGATAGTCGGGAAGCTCCTGGAGCCGGTCATACGCCAGCAACGTCCCCTCCATCACCTCCAGGTACTCGGAGATCTCGTGGTCGGACATGCTCATGTGCAGAGATGCCACGATATCCTTCATCTGTTCGAGCGACGGTCTCTTTACGCTGGACATGGACACACCTGATCGCGATGCGTTGGCACCGGCTGTCTGTGGAGAACTTGGACCGGCCGGCGGCAAACGGTCTCTGGTTGTGGTTGCTGGCATTGACGTGGCTGACGCCGGAATTCTTGGCCCCACGGCCCGCGCCGGATCGCCTGCCCGGATGGCTCGGGTGCCGGAACCCGCCGTCATGCGCACGGACCCCAGCCCCAGCGCTTCGACCAGCGCGCTGCCGGCGCCGATCTCGTCGGGAAGGAATTGGCGTTCGATCCGTCCGCGCTCCATCACGGCGATCCGGCTCGCGACATCGAGCACGAGATCGAGGTTTTGCTCCACGATGACGATTGCCAATCCCGTCTCCCTCCGCAGCCGGGCGAGGATCTGGCCGATTTCGTGCACGATGGACGGCTGGACCCCTTCCGATGGCTCATCGAGCAGCACCACCCATGGATTGGGAACGAGCGCGCGCGCGATGGCCAGAAGCTGCTGCTCGCCTCCAGACAGCGCGCTGCCGCGCCGCTCCAGCAGGGGAGCCAGTCGGGGAAAGAGGCCCACGCAACGATCGACGGCCTCCTGCTCGGATTCCTGCGAATCCCCCGTCCAGGCCAACCGCAAATTGTCCAGCGCGCTCAAGCCGGGCAGGATGCCGCGGCCTTGCGGCACATAGGCCAGCCCGCGGCGGCTGCGCACGTGCGCCGGCTCACGCGTCACGTCGAGTCCATCCAGCACGATTCGGCCGCCGGCGGCGGGAAGCAACCCCACGAGGGTCTTCAACAGCGTCGTCTTTCCCATGCCGTTGTGGCCGACGATGCCGAGCGCTTCTCCTTCCTTGAGATCTAGATTCACGCCGTGCAGGATCGGCACCCGGCCATAGCCGGCGCGCAATTCGTGGACTTCCAGCAGCATGCGCTCCGCTGCCGCCGGGCTCCCGGAATCGTCCTGGGGGTGCTGAACCGATGGGTCAGCGGAAGCAGCGTTTGAAGTCACCTGGCCCGACTCCCAATGTAGATCTCGCGGACGGCTGGATCGTTGAGCACCGCGTCCGCGGCCCCTTCCATCAGGATCGCGCCCTGGTGGAACACCGTGACGCGGGACTCCAGCATCCTCACGAATCCCATGTCGTGGTCGACAACGATGACGGACGCGGTCTCGTTGATGCGCCGGATAACGGCAATGAGCCGTTCCACCTCGTTGCCGGTCATTCCGGCGGCGGGCTCATCCAGCAGCACCAGCCAGGGCCGCTGAATCAGGACGATGCCGATTTCAACCAACTGGCGCTGCCCGTGCGACAGCTCGCCCACCAGACGCCGCAGCAGATCGGTGAGTTGGAGCTCCGAACTGACTTCCTCCACCGCTCCTCCCGCCCCATGCCAGCCGTGGATGCGGCGGGCGGATAGCCACAAGTTTTCCTGCACCGTGAGGCCGTTCATGACCGACGGCACCTGGGTCTTGATGCCGACGCCGCTGCGGACGATCTCATGGGTCGACCAACCCGTCACATCGGTTCCGCGGACGAACACGCGGCCGTTCTCATGGGTCAACCGGTATTGGCCGATGAGGCACTTGAAGAACGTGCTCTTGCCCGCGCCGTTGGGTCCGATCAGGCACCGCAGTTCGCGCTCCTGCAGCGAGAAGTTCACGTTGTTGACGGCAACCACGCCGCCAAACCGCATCGTGAGGGCATGCGTTTCCACGATCCCGCTCACACGCGCTCCTGTGGCGATACGCCCAGCGTGCGGCGCGCCGCGTGGCGGCCGGAGCGGCTGCGGCTCCGGCGCCACGCCGCTACCCACGCGCGCTGCAGGGCCGGTACAACCCCTCTCGGCATGGCCAGCACGATGAGGATCAGCAGGGCGCCGAGAATGAGAGAATTGTCGATGAGCGTCTGCTCGCCCAGCAACAGTTTGACGTAGCCCAGCGCAATCGCGCCGAGAATCGGGCCGACCAGGGTGCCCAGGCCGCCGACGATGACCCAGATCAGCACCTCCGCGGCCTGTCCCAGGCTGAATACGCGCGGGGTGACGATCTCCGCCCAATTGGCGAAGAGGCAGCCCGCCAGACCGGCCAGCGCCGCGCTCAGGGAAAACACGGCGGTCTTGTATGCGGGGACGTTGTATCCCATCAACTCGCAGCGCACCTCGTTTTCGCGGATGCCGATCAGCACCCGCCCAAAGGAGCGCGCGAGAATCCAGCGGCACAGCAGGTAGCTCAGCAGCAGGACCGCGGCGCAGATGTAGTACGTGGGCAGCCCAAACAGCGAGTTCTCCGGAAATCCGGGCAGGTTCAGCGTGGGGAATCCGGGAATGCCGTTGAATCCGCCCAGCCGGGCCGACCCGATTTTGTATGCGTCGCCGGCCGTCGCGCTCATGAACTTGAAGAGGATCAGCGTGACCACCAGCGTGATCACGCCCATGTAGACGTCGCTGATGCGGCCGTAGAACATCATGGCGCCGATCGCCGCGGCGACAAGCGCCGGGACCAACAGAGACAAGAGCAGCGGCAGGGTGCTTTCGCCCACGTTGAAGACCGCGATCGCGTAAGTGTACGCACCCAGGCCGAAATAGGCGGCGTGGCCAAAGCTGAGCAGCCCGGCGAAGCCCCACATGAAGCCCAGTGACAGGGCAAACAACGCCCAGATCAGCAAGAGGGTGGGCGTATGCGTGTCCGCGACCAGCGGCAGGAGCGCCAGCACCGCGGCCGCCAGGAGAAACCAGCCCCAGCGGATGCGGCCGGCGGACGGCCAATCCATCATGTGCCATCCCCGAAGAACCGGCCGGTGATCCCCTTGGGCATGAGCCGGAGCAGGACGATCGCCAATGCCAGCATGGCGATCTCGCCAAGGACAGGGTGCACGGCGAACGAAACGATCTGATTGACGGTGCCGAAAATGACCCCGCTGGCGAGCGTGCCCGAAATGACCGCCGCGCCCCCCGTGATCACGACGATGAAGGCCTTCGCGATATAGGCCCCGCCGGAGGACGGCAGCAGGCCCGTGAGCGGCGCGAGCACCCCACCGGCAAGCCCCGACAGCGCCGCCCCGATCGTGAACGTGATCATGTAGACCTTGCTCGGGTTGTAACCGAGCGCAGACACCACCTCGGGGCCCTGCATGGCCCCGCGCGCGATCAGACCCGCCCGGGTGAAGCGCAACACGCCCCACATCGCCGCCACGAGCGCAACCGTCACCAGGATGATGAAGAGATTGTATCCCCCCATCTGATAGTCCCCGACCGCATAGCCGGAGATGGGAGCCGGAACACTCACGGGGGTGTTTCCGAAGATCAATGTCACGATGCCGATCAGCAGGAGACTGAGCCCCCACGTGGCGAGCATGGTGTCGATCATGCGGCCGTACAGGAAGCGGATGATCCCTCGTTCCACGACGAGCCCCACCAGCCCCACCAGCACGGGGGACACCACCAGCATCGCGAAGTAGATGTTGATCCCCGCCTTGTCGCAGGCAATGGTCGCATAGCCGCCCAACATCACGAACTCGCCGTGTGCCAGGTTGATCACCCGCATCATCCCGAACACGATCGCGAGCCCGGCGCTCGTCAGCACCAGGAACGCGATCATGTAGAGGATCTCGAGCGCGATGACTTCCGCGTAGTCCATCGGGCTAGATTTTCACTTCATACTGCTTGTTCTCGTTGGGATTCTTCTCCAGATCGCAATACTGCAGCGTGTCCGTCGGCGGGCGCTGTTTCACGGTCTCCAGGATGGTGAGCTTCTGGCCCTTGACCTCCATCACGTGAATGTCCAAGGACGCATGATGGGTCTTGGGCTCGATGGCCACCGTGCCGGCCGGGCCCACGATCGAGGGCCT
>JBGPEV010000141.1:0-7206 GCA_041482995.1 bacterium
AATTCGCCCCGAGGCCGGCCTCCAGCACGGAGTGCCAGCCCCCTTTCGTTGTGGCGTGGCCTGCACCGAATGCTGTCCGGTGCAAGTCACCGCAGCGGATCGGCCGTTCAACTGCGGCCGATCCTGGCACGCGGCGTGCGTGTCTAGCGGCGGAGCCGGTGCTGTCCATCCCGAAGGAGGGCCAGGCTACGCATCCAAACCTAAGCATCGGCGGACAGACCAAGCCCCTGCACCGGGAAAGCCCGTCGCCGGGACCCCCCGCAGGTCTTGGGCGGCGGTACCCACGTCCGGCGTCCGGCGGCGCGCCGATATGGAGGTGCGCCGCCGGTCCTGGCGTGAGACCAGACCCGTCCCAGTCAACAGCTCAGCGGTCGAGCTGCCGCACTTGGCTTCCGCATGTCAAAGAACAACCGCCCTCCTTGCCAGGAGGGGCAACGCCGGGCGCAAACGCGCCCGGATTCTTCCTGCCCAAGTTTCCGCGTTCCGCCGCATTGGGCGAACCCATGCGAGCCAGACCCCGTCCCTGCGATGATGGACGGGGACCTGGCACCGCCTGAAGGGGCGGAACAGTCCTGCGTGCGACCGGCTTACGGCCGGGAACACTCCGCCCCTTGCACCTCCGGCGGAGGGTTGCACTCCGGCCCCTCCGCGACGGCGGCTAGAGATCGCCGCGCGCCGCCGCGTTGGCGGACAGATGGCCGCACGCGAGCGCCAGCCTGGGCGTAGACGTCTCCCCTGCGACGTCAGGGAGGTGGTTGGATTCCGCCCCGAATATCGGATCGTGCCGGCAAACGCCGGCACGCCGGTAACTCCGGACGGTTCCCGCCCCTGGCGCCGCACGGAGAAGGATCTGCGTCGGTGTATCCCGCGCTGTTACGCGAGGCACCGGGTATCCCACGCGCTCCTCTGCGTGAGCGAGCGCGTCCCCAGGCAGCCTGGGCAATGGATTGTCAAAGAACAGTCCCGCGCCTTCAGCGGCAGGAACGCCATGCCTGGCCGCTCCGCATTGCCGCTGGGCGGAAAAACACCGTTCACCCCAGAATTCCTCCGTACTTGCGAGGAACATCGGGGCACCCTTCCGCGTCCGGCGGTTCCGGATCGCGAACGCTCGCCCGAGGGTTGCGCTGGCGAAACCCAACCCGACCACCCTCGTCTGGCTGGAGCCGCGCCCGCCATGGGCAAATCCGCAATGCCGCGTGTGGCGGCATCATGGACAGACCGGCACCACACCTCTGGGTGCGCCGCCGGTATTGCCGGAGCCCATGGCACCCTGAGCTCGGATGTCGGCGTCCGCCTCAAGCCCCGCGGCGGACGCCACATCCCAGCCCTGGATGCGCGTAATACTGGCGCGGCCCCCGGAAGCCGGTGCTCCGGCGACCCAGGGCGAAAGGGGCGCCGGCCGGTGCTGCCGGGATGCCGCGCTCACGCTCCACCAGGCCCCGGCGTTGCGAATGGGGGCCCGTGGAGAAATGAAGATCAAACCAATACATTTCATGAACCGAACTTCAGTCCATGCTCCGCGTTCAGGCCACCATCCCACGGCCTGACGCGGTCCACCTCTTTCACCCTCCTGCTTGGGATGGAGGGTGGGCGCGGGCGTCGTCCGCACGCGCCTTCACGAATTCCGGCGCGAGACCCCCGGCGAAGGGGGTTGACGTGCCGGGCCCTATCAACCGAGAAGCGCCAACACCGTCTTGGGCATCTGGTTGGCCTGCGCCAACATCGCGGTGGCGGACTGCACCATGATGCTGTTGCGGGTGAAGTCCGTGACTTCCTTCGCCATGTCGGCGTCCCGGATCACCGATTCCGCGTTCGTCAACTCCTCCACGTTGATCCGGAGTTGCCGCAGGTTGCTTTCCAGGGTGTTCTTCTGGAAGGCCCCCAGTTGGGCGCGGGTGTTGTTCAACTCGTCAATGGAGCGGTCGACGAGTTTCTGCGTATCTTGGGCGCCCTGGGCGATGCGCAAATCCACGTCGCGCAGGCTCTTGAATCCGCTCTCATTCAGGACACCGCGACCGAGCACGCGCGTGCTGGTGTTCACCAGCGAGACCGCCACCGTCTGACCGACGTTGGCACCCACCTGGAAGATGGGCGAGTTTTGGTACACGGCCACGCGGCCGGCGGCCGGAGCGCCCTCTCCCGCATTCGCCGCCGTAATCACATCGCCGGTGTAGCGGATCATCAACTCCGTCACCTTCGTGCCTTCGGCGCCGGTCAGCACTTGTCCCTGGCCCGTCGCCACCTCGCCACCGATCGTCCCCCGAATGTCCTGCCCGCGCACGGCTTGCTGCATCGTGCGCGATTCATCAGAGAAGACGCCGGCAGTCGAAGACGATGCGGCGAAGGTGGGCTTGCTGCCGAATTGCCGATGCCCCAAGGACATGGTCCCGTCGTCCTTGAGGACGAGATCCAGTTCCAGGCCCTGCTGTTTGATCTCATTGCGCAACTTGCCGATGGCCTGCGCAACGGAATCGCCCTTGCTGGCGGTGAAGGACACGGTCTTGCCGCCTTCGGCAATCGTGATTTCCTCACCGGCGTTCACCATCTCCTGCGTCAGGGCCACCTTACCGTCGATGCGCGACTTGGTCCCCAATTGATGGACGCGCACCTCGTAGCCCTCAATGGGCGATCCCTTGGTTTCCGGAGTCGCCGAGATGAACTCCACGCCCAGACCGATCCCGACACCGTTGGCGGCCGTGCTGCCATCGAGCAGTTTCTTGACGCCGAACTGGGCATTGTTGGTGATGCGGTCGATCGTGGCGATCGAGTTGCGGAGCTCCAGATAGTCCGCTTCCAGCATGTTGCGGTCATTCGCCCCTTCGTTGGCGGCGTGAATCGCCAGTTGGCGGATGCCAACGAGCATGTTGCCGACCTCATTCATCGCCGCTTCCGTCGTCTGCACCATCCCGATCGCCGTTTCCGAGTTGTCGACGGCTTGATTGAGCCCCTTGATTTGGGCCCGCATCTGCTCGGAAATGATCAAACTCGCGGGACCGTCGGCGGCTCGATTGATCCGCAACCCGGACGACAGTTTCTCGAGGGAACGGGTCAAGTCTCGGTCGTTTTGCACCAATTGCCGGTGGCCGTTCAGTGCAGAGACGTTGTGATTGATTCGCAAACCCATACTACCTCCGTGGGAATTACCATTCTTCCTTGATTCACGGTGGGACGTTCCGGCCAGGGAACGCCTCACCGTGCGAACGCCCGCGGGGCGGCGACGATTGATTCCGCCCCGCGCGCCTGGCGTTCTGTGAACGAGCCACCGGTGCCTTCGCCACCAGTGGGTACTCTTCGCCCTGCTCCGCCACCTGAGATGGCGAGAAAAGGGTGAATGTGTCCCCGTTCCGGAACGCTCCGGACAGGGGCAACCCGGCGCGGGAGGCCCCTGCGGCCCTCCCGCGCAACCTTTCAATGGCGACGGCTCCGGGAGGACCCCGCCGCATTCGGTGGGTCCCCCGGAGAGTCGCTCCTGCAATTGCCCTTTCGCCGGCACGTCCAAGCTGGACAGGGCCGGGACTCGGTCCTTCTCGCGGATTCCGCGGCTTGGGTTAGGCCATCAGGCCCTTCCGTTGCCCTTTGGGTCCCTGTTGGCGCCGCGGCTCCGCCTGCGGCCCCATCGATTGATGAGGCGGGGCCTGGACAACAGGCCCTTCCGCCTTGCGCCGCACCGTGTTGCTTCGGGTCGAACGGGACATCGAGCCCACGCCCGATACGCCACCGATTCTCATGGCTTCATTCCTTTCTCGGAAACTCCGCCCCGTGGTGTGGATGAACGGCAAAGCCTCAGCGGTACCCGGGCCGGCTTCCGTCGCGGACCGTCAGGTACAGGACCGCCTGCCCCCGGTCCGCGGCCGGGCAGACGACGACTGCCCCACCCCGGCAGACATTCCTTGTCCGCCCTTGCGATGGGTACAACGTCTCGGCATCCGCGTTTCTGGCGGATCCGTGACGGATCAACTGCCCACTCCGTTCCGCTGGGCGATGGGCCTGGCGGCGGGTGGGTCTGGAAACGTGAGACCACGTCTCCTCCTCGACTCCCTGTGGCGGGCTGATGGCCCGCATCTGCGGTCCCGCCTGAGCGAGAACGCCTGTTGCTGCCCAGGAGGGGTGCGATGCACCACTCCCGGGGGTTTCCGGGCGTCCCCCATTGCTGAAGACGCCCGGATTTGCCGGTTCGCCTCCAGGTTCGCGTGGTTACGCGATAGACCTGGACCCTGGAGCCATCCGTCCGGTGGATGGTTTCCGCCCTGGGAGCGGCCAAGCGGTCGATAGACCACTCCCCGGTGTGAGTTCTTTCTCGGCAGTTGCCCTGCCGACGCCGGGCGGGTGTACGCCTGGTTCCGTGCGCCCCCCCCGCCAGCCCCTCGGATAGACGTCCTCCTGGACCACGGCGACCTCCGGGCGGACGTTCGCACGTCGCTCGGTGGGCCGATGGCCGGGAAGCCGCCCCTAAGCGGGGACGGTCCACGGCCTGATCCGGCCCGAACTCGGCCTGGACTGCGGCGCGGAATGTCCCTGCCCGCCGGCGGGGTGCACGGCACCCGCATTCCGGAGCCATCCGCACCGCTGAGTTCCCCTGGGTCGGGGGTACACCCCTGCCTGCAGGTGTGCCCTTCGTGGGACGGATTCGTCCCTGGTGTCGATCAGGACGACGGGTCCTCTCCCAGTCGGTTCCCGGCGGATTGCGGTCTCTCGGTGTCACTCAGGGTGCCAGGACCATCCCCTGGAACGGCGATAGACCTCTCCCCTGCTTGGCGCCTGGACCTTGGCCCGCGGCGCGGCGGATGGGCGACTGCCTGGATTCGGTCTTGTGCAATCGGGACCGGCAGAAATTCCGAGCCGCAGATGAGTCTCCTGCACGGCGCGAAGCCTGCCTGTCACGATCACGGACGAATCCCCCGCCGGCTGTGCGAAGCCGCTGTGCGGATCCCGCATCGGAAAGCGCATGGAGTGGTCCCTGCCGCGGCTTGGGCTCCGCTTGGAGTCCCCCCTGGCTCAGCCCACCGCAACGTGCGACTGGGCCTAGGGTTCCGCGAAGGGGTTACCCCCTCGCCATCCGATACGGAGCGTGCTGCCAATCCGCCCACCTCCGGGAGCCGCGACAGCGGCGCCGGAATGGAGCTCGGCACGCCGGCTGGGTTGCCCAAGCCGGACGCATCCGGAATCCGGACGACTGCATGTCAAAGATCAACGAACCCTGGTACCGGTGCGCCGGCATCGTGCCGGCGCTCCGGATTACCGGCCAGCCACGCCCTGCGGCGCGACCGCCTGGATTCCCACAGGGCTGGCGCCTGGCTGCCAGCCCTCTGGGAATCCGGGTCCGCCGTTGGAGTGAACGGCGGACCCGACGCCGGGTACGAGGGCATCCCGTGGGAGCTCAAAGGCGGATCCCCACCGTGCCCGGCGTCTGGATTCACCAGGCTGCCGAATTCCGCGGCAGCCTGGTGCTGCTTGCCTCCAGGCGCCATCCTCTGGCCATTCCTGGAGGTGTGTGACCGGACCCCGGCCCACCTGCGGCCGATCCCGGGAGTTGACGGTGTCCGGGCGGCATGACCAGCGCACTGAAGTGCCGGTCACGCAGCCCGGACGATCGCTACTTCAGCAGGCTCAACACGTGGTTGGGCAGCTGATTGGCCTGCGCCAACATCGCGGTGGACGACTGCACCATGATGTTGTTGCGGGTGAACTCCGTGACTTCCTCGGCCATGTCCGCATCGCGGATGACGGACTCGGCGTTCGTGAGTTCGGTGAAGTTCACACGCAACTGGCGCAAGTTGGCTTCCAAGGCATTCTTTTGGAAGGCCCCCATGCTGGCCCGCGTCCGGTTCACCTCGTTCATCGCCTTCTCGATCATCACGAGCGCCGACGAGGCCCCCTTGATGGTGCGGATGTCGAGGTCGTTCAGGCTCTTGAACCCGGCATCGTTCACGACGCCGCGGGACAGGGTGCGCGTGTTGGTGTTGATGAGCGACACCGACGCGCTCTGGCCTGCGTTGGGCCCGATCTGGAACACCACGGAATTCTGGTAGACCGAGACCCGGCCGGCCGACGGAGCATCCGGACTGGCATCCTTCGCCGTTTCCACGTTGCCCGTGTAGAGCACCTTCAAGCCATCCACGCGGGTGCCGCTGCCGCCGGTGAGCGTTTGACCTTCGCCCACGGCAAACTGGCCGCCGATGGTGCCCTCGATGTCGTGGCCGCCATCGGAACGCATCATCTGCCCGGCATTTGTCGAAATGAGGCCCGCCGTCGTCGAGGAGGCCTCGAAGGTGAACTTGCTGCCGTACTGATGATGGACAAAGCTCGCCTTGTTTTCCTGGTCCACGTTCATGTCCAGGGCGAGCCCCTGGGCCTTGATCTCGGCACGGAGCTTGCCGAATGCCTGCTCGACCGTGTCTCCCTTGGTGGTGGTGAAATAGACTGTTTTTCCACCTTCGGAGATGGAGATCTGCTCCCCTTTGTCGATCATCTCCCGGGTGAGACCCACCGTGCCATCGACTTTGGCGCGGGAGGAAACGTTGAACACGCGCACGTTATACCCTTCCACTGGCGACGGCCGAGTGTTTGGCGTCGCTTCGAGGAAGGCGAGGCCCGCACCGGCCGCAACACCATTGGCGGCCGTGCTGCCGTCCAACAGCTTCTTGGTGCCAAATTGCGCTTGGAACGTGATGCGGTCCACCGTTTCCAAGCCGTTGCGCAACTCCAACTGATCCGCCTCGAGCATGTTGGCGTCGTTGGCGCCCTCGTTGGCCGCATGCACCGCCAATTGGCGCATGTTGGTGAGGGTATTGGTGACTTCCGTCAGCGCCGCCTCGGACGTCTGCATCATGCTCACCGCCGTTTCGTTGTTGGCGATGGCTTGTTTGATGCTCGACACCTGTGCCCGCAACTGCTCGGAAATGATCAAGCTGGCGGGCCCGTCGGCACCGCGGTTGATTTTCAGTCCCGAGGACAATTTCTCCAGGGAGCTGCTCAACCGCACATCGTTGGTGATCAGGTTCCGGTGGCCATTGATGGCCTGAATATTGTGGTTGATTCGCAACGCCATAAAACCTCCTTGTCACGTCAAATGGTTCGTCCTTGATCGGAGTCTCGAATCCCCCCGCGGGGGGGACCCGGCCGGCGCACCCAGTCCTCCGTATCCTTGGAGGGTGGATAGACGCCGCCCAATCCCCCGCCCATGGGGCGGGAAATGAGCCTCCTGCC
>JBGPEV010000142.1:0-7202 GCA_041482995.1 bacterium
AAGTCGCGCTTCGTCACCTGCCACGCCTCCACGAGCGCCTGGGCAAACAGGGCATTGTCATAGAGCATCTTCTCGAAGTGCGGGACGGTCCACTGGGGGTCCGTGCTGTAGCGGGAGAGCCCGCCCCCCAACTGGTCGTAGATGCCCCCGCTCAGCATGCGGTGCAGGGTTTGCTCCACCATCGCCAGCGCCTCGGCATCGCCGGTGCGCGCATGGTGGCGCAGCAGCAGCATCAGCCCCATGCTGGGCGGAAACTTGTTCTGGGGCTGCAGGGTGAAGCCGCCATGCGTGCGGTCGAACGCGCGCTTGAAGAGCGCGACGGCGGCCTCGATCGGGCTGTGATCCCACTGCTGCCCCGCCATGCTACGGAGCCCCGCCTGCTGCTGGAGATGCGCGGTGAGGGCTTCGGCGTTGTTGAAGATATCCTGGCGCTGCTGCTTCCAGGCACCGGCCAGCACCTCCAGCACCTCCCGGAAGCCGCGCCGGCCGTAGCGCTCGTCCGGCGGAAAATACGTGCCGCCCGCGACCGGGCGCCCATCGGGGGTCGCGAACATGTTGAGCGGCCAGCCGCCCTGCTGTCCCATGGCGTGCAGCGCGTCCATGTAGATCTTGTCCACGTCCGGGCGTTCTTCCCGGTCTACCTTGATGGCGACAAAGTGCTCGTTCAGGTAGCGGGCGGTCTCCTCATTCTCGAAGGATTCGCGCTCCATCACGTGGCACCAGTGGCAGGTGGCGTAGCCGATGCTCACCAGCAGCAGCTTGTCCTCCGCCCGGGCCTTGGCGAAGGCCTGCTCGCCCCAGGGGTGCCAGTTCACCGGATTATGGGCATGCTGCAGCAGGTAGGGGCTCTTCTCCTGGGCGAGCAGGTTGGTGAACTTCGGCGCGGGAGACGCGGTCATCCGGAGCGGGCTCCATGGAAGCGGGTGAGTGGCGGGTTCGCCGGTGGCGCAGGGAATGTATCGGGGAGTCAGTCTTTCATCGCAAACCGGGGAAGGCAACAGGGCCTCATTCGGCCAGCGCCGCAGGCGCCCATGGCGCAATGCGCCTCCCTCTCCCCGCCCCAACCGCGGGGCTGGCGAAGGGAAAAGCTGTTGCGGTCGAGCCCTCTCCTGCCCGCCCGGTCGCGCCGAACGCTTGCGGAAGGCGCCGGCGGCAGGGGCGGGGTTGGAGAGGATTGGGTGAGGCGCGCGCGCGTGGGGACCCGAACGATCCGGCAACGCCTGTGCCGCTCCACCCGGTTTGGGACGTTGCGGGCGCACTGCAAATTCCGGGTAGCCGCTTGCCCAGGGTGCGGTGGGCGGTCGACCGAAGCGCCTCGATCCCCGCCCTTTTCCCGTGCCCGTTGCGGGGAGAGCCGGCCGGAGTGGGGCGTTGCGGACGGGCGATCGGGTGCTCCAGGGCCGGCCCAAAGCCTGGGGCAGCCGCCCAGTCCGGCTCTCGCTTCACCGTTGTCAGCGTCCGCCTGCTGTGCTAACTAGATATGTTAACCTGTGGCATAGCCCCCGAATGTGCTGGCGCCGCTGTGTATTCAACGCCCCACGCGTGAGAGCCGGGAATGATTGAAGTCAAAGTGAGCAACGATCAGGTGGACCGCGCCATGCGGGACCTGAAGCGCAAGCTGATCAAGGAAGGTCTGTTCAAGGAACTCAGCCGGCGCAAGTTCAACATCAAGCCTTCCATGGCCAAGCGCCTGAAGCGGGCGCAGGCCGAGAAGGTGCGCAAGAAGGAAGCCCGCCGCGAGCGGGAGCGCATGGAACGCTGATTCCCCGCCGCAGGCCCGCCCTTCTCCCGCTTGCCGTTCCGTCCGCCGTTTCAGGTTGCCGTGGCCGAAAAGAAGATTCGCGCCGGCGTGGACGATCTCTTCGCCGGGCAGGCACTCGCCCACTTGGCGACGATCACCGCCTCGGGCCGTCCGCTGGTGTCGCCCGTCTGGATCGACCGCGACGGGGAGATGATCCTGGTGAACTCCGCCGCGCACCGGGTGAAGAACCGCAACATGGCCGTGGGGGCCCAGGTGGCCTTGTCCATCGCCGACCCCGCCAATCCCTACCGTTACGTGAGTGTGCAAGGCGTCATGGTCGAACGCCGCCAGGAGGGGGCGGACGCGCAACTGGACCGGCTCTCCCAGCGCTACCTGGGCAAGCCCTATCCCTGGCGCCGGCCTGGTGAGCAGAGGGAGCTGTTCATCATCCGTCCGACACGGGTCAAGGTGCAGGGCTGAGCCCGCACAGGGCGCCTGGGAGGTCGGTTCCCCCAGTGCTCGGTCCGGTGGCGGCAGGCGTCTCGCCCGCCGCCTCGACCCCGGCGGGCGGGACGCCCGCCCCACGGACCGCAACTCGGGCGCTTGAGACGGCGCGGCGGTTGCCCTGCCGGCCCAGACTTCGTCAGATATCCAGCCGATAGCCGCTGCCGTAGATCGTCTTGAGCAGCGTGCCGAGCACGGGGATTTTCTTGCGCAGTTCCTTCACGTGGCTGTCGATCGTGCGGTCGGTGATGTAAGTCTCGGACCACACCTTTTCCAGGATCACATCGCGGCTCAGCACCCGGCCCTTGTTCTCCACGAACAGGCGCAGCATGCCGATCTCCTTCGTGGTCAAGGGGATGGTCTCTTCTCCGTGGCGCACTTCCTGACGGCTCCAGTGCACGTCGAATTCCCCCAGGGCGGTCACCTCGTCGAGGAGCCCGGCGGAGGCGCCGCCCAACCGCTTCTTGACCCGGGCCTTGAGGACGTCCTTGTTGAACGGCTTGGCGATGAAATCGTCGGCACCCAGGTCGAGCCCGAAGACTTCCGTCTGGGGTTCGTTCTTCGAGGTGAGGAAGACCACCGGAATGCCACGCGTGTCTTGCTTCTGCCGCATGCGGTGACAGGTCTGCAAGCCGTCCAGCCGGGGCATCAGAATGTCCAGCAGCACCAGGTCCGGCCTGGATTCCTGAATCCGCTCGAGGGCTTCCAGTCCGTCTCGGGCGGTCGAGACCTCGTACTCGTCCCGGAAGAGGTCTTCCAGGGCGGCCCGGTTTTCCGGCTCATCGTCCACGACAAGGATCTTCTTCGGTAACATCGGCGCTCCAGTTGGAGGCGAAGGAAGGGCGCCGGTGCGCCGGCGGCCCTGGCCCTCAGTTGCGGGAGCGCTCCGCGATCCTGCGCGGCTCCCGCCGGCGCTGGGTTGTCTCGCGGGGACCCAGTGCGGCGCCCACCAATTCGAGGTAGCGCACGGGGTTGAGCGGGTATCCCAGGCGCGACAGGGGGCCGCGCACCCAAGGGTGTAACGCTCGGGCTTCCGATTCGGACCCATAAATAATCCAGTGCAACCCCGCTTGCTCCTCTTCGGACAACAGCACGGCGAGGCGGGTCAACTCCTCATAGGGGGGTGCCTGTCCGTCCACCACGACGGCGGCGGGCCGCTGGAGCGGGTGCTCCGGGGTTGAGCCGCCGGCCCCCACCTCCTTGGTCACCCGCAGCATGCCCGCTTCCACCAGCACGCTCTCCAGCAGCAGGCCCGTCGTCTTGGACGCCGAGAGCACCAGGGTGGCCACGTCGCTGAACTCCTCCAGGGTGGGCAAGTCCGCGGCGGGGAAGGTGTTGGGCAATTCGATCGCGAACGTGCTGCCGCGGCCCTCCACCGATTGGGCCGTGACGGTGCCGCCGTGCTGTTCCACGATGATGCGGGAGATGTACAGGCCCAAGCCGCTGCCCATCGCGGCCTTGTTCAGCTTGCCGTACTTCTCGAACAGGCGGGGCAACTCGTCGGCGGGAATGCCCGGCCCATCGTCGCCGATGGACACGGTGATGGAACCCGCCGCGTCCCCGGCGGGGGCGTGCAGCCGGTGCTCCAGGGACACCACTGCCCGCGCGAACTTGCTCGCATTGCCCAGGATGTTGTGGATGACCTGGGCGATCATTTCGCGGTCGCCGAAGCAGAGCACGTCTCCCGGCGGCAGGTGGGCCTTCAGCTCGATCTGCCGCGCCTGCATCATGGGGGCCTCGTCTTCCGTGCAGGTCGCCATCAAGTCCCGCACCTTGAAGAACGAGGGCATGGGCACGAGCAGGCCCTCCTCGATCCGGTTCAGGTCGAGCAGGTTGTCCACCAGGCGGCGCGCGAGGCGCGCTTGGTTGACGATGCGGTTGACCAACACCGTCTTGGAATGAACCGATTGGCCCTCCAGCGCTTCCTTGAGGAACTGGCAGATCAGATCGATGGCGGAAAGCGGCGAGCGCAGGTCGTGGGAGCAGATGGAAAGCATCTCGTCCTTCAGCCGGTTGATCTGCACCAACTCCTGGTTGCGCAGCCGCAACTCGTTCTGCAAATCCTGCGTGTGCAGGATCGCCTGGATGCGCGCCGAGAGGATCGGGGAGGAAATCGGCTTGGACAGATAGTCCGCCGCCCCCATCTCGAAGGCGCGCAGCATGTACTCCGTTTCCTTGTAGGCGGAAAGAAAGATCACCGGCAGGTCGCGGGTCGCCGGATTGGCCTTGAGCCGCTTGAAGGTCTCGAACCCGTCCAGGTGGGGCATGGCGAGGTCCATGATCACCAGATCGGCCGGTTCCCGCTCCAGGTGCGCCAGCGCCTCCCGGGGGTCCTGGAACAGCTTCAGGTCGCACGGCAGGTCTTCCCGCATCATGATGATCTTCACCACCTGCAGATGGCCCGGGTCGTCGTCGACCACGACGATCCGGCGCAGACGCGCGGTGGGTTCGGGCAAGGTCACCGGGATTTTCATCCCCTCGCTCCCCCTCGGTTCATTCCAACGCCCCTGCGCCGCCGGGCCGTTCCGCCCGGCGCGCTCACGGTCACCGGCCCAACTCCTTGGCCCGTTCGTAGGCGCGGACGACGCCGGCTTCCAGCGCCTCTCCCAGCCCCCGGGTGTGGAAGACCTCCAGGGCCGCGGCGGTGGTGCCGCCCTTGGACGTGACCTGCTCGCGCAGCCTCGCCGGAGGCACGTTCTGGTTTTTCCACAGCGCGGTCGCGCCCACCAGGGTTTGCTGCACCAGTTGCGCCGCTTCTTCCTCCGTGAACCCCAGTTTCTGAGCCGCCTTCATCCAGTGCTCCGCCACGTAGAACACCTAGGCCGGGCCGCTCCCCGAAACGGCGGTGGCCGCGTCGATGGCGTCCTCGGACTTCACGGCCAGCACTTCCCCGGAGGCCGAGAGCAGGCGCTCTACCGCTTCCAGTTGGCGCGCGGTCACGGCGGGGGCGGCGTGGTACACGTTCATGCCCAGCCCGACCTGGGCCGGCGTGTTGGGCATCACCCGCACCACGGCCCGGTGGTGCAGGCCTTCCTGCAAGGCCTTCAGCGTGACGCCCGCCATGATGGACACGACCACCTGTCCCCCGCCGAGCCGGGGTTGCACCGCCGCCATCGCGGCAGGGGCCTGTTGGGGCTTGACCGCCAGCAGCACGACCGCGGCATCGGCCAGGCGCGCATCGGGCGCTTCCGCCACGGCGCAGCCCAGCCGGGAGGACAACTCCCGGGCGGTCTCGTCGGGATCGATCACCAGCACGCCCGCCGGTTTGCTGACGCCCTGCCGAATGAGCGCCGCCGCCAGAGCCCGCCCCATGTTCCCGCCACCGATGAACGCAAAATCCATAGTCCTCGAATCGTGAAACGAACCGCGGCGTGGAACTGTGCCCATCATTGTATCGAATTCGTCCAGCAGTGTCTGCACAACCCCGGGGAAGTTCGAGGGCGCCTGCAACGGCATCTCACGTGCCCGGGTTGGGATCGGTGGGGCGGGCGTCCCGCCCGCCGCTGGCGCAGAGTTGCCGGCGCCTCCCGCAAGCGTTCGGCGCTGGGCGGGCGAGACGCCCGCCGCTTCCGTATCGAGTCCCTTGGGGAACAGAATTTGCGGTCGCCCCGCAGTGCCGTTCGACTGATCGGCACGGCGCCCCTCCGCCGGTGCGCGGGCGTTCCTGCCCGCCCGCCTGCGCGGCCGCGTGGCAGGCCGGCGCCGCGCTTTCAACGGCGGGGCAATCGCGCTAAGGTGGCTGGCCAGCGCCGGACGCTTGCGGGAGGCGCCAGCGACCAGCGCCTCGCACCGCAGCCGCAAGATCGAGCCAGATGGGTCCCGTGCACCTGACCGGTAAGCAGAAGCGCCATTTGCAGGCCCTCGGTCACGGCCTGCGGCCCCTCGTCCAAGTGGGCAAACAGGGGCTCGTGGCGTCCGTGGTCTCCCAAACCCAAGCGTGCCTTGCGGCCCATGAATTGGTGAAGGTGAAGCTGCTGGAGTCCTGCCCCATGGACCGGGAGCAATGCGCCGACGCGCTGGCCGAGGCGACGGGAGCCGCCGTGGCCCAGACCCTGGGGCGCACCGTGCTCCTGTACCGCCCCCGTCCCGAGGATCCCCAGATCCAATTGCCCCCGGGCCGCGTCTCGGGGAATCCTCCCGCCGCCGGGGAGGAGAGGCCGTGACCCCCCCGGAACACATTCCCCTGCTGGAACGGCTGCGCCGCATCGTCGGCGCGGAGCAGGTGCTCGACGAACGCTCCGACCGGTTCGTCTACGGCTACGATGCGTCCGTCTATCGCGGCACGGACGTGCTGGCCATCGTGCTGCCCAGCACGGCCGAGGAGGTTGCCGGCGTGGTGCGGGCCACACGCGAGGCGGGCGTCTCGGTCATCGCCCGCGGCGCGGGCACGGGCATCAACGGCGGGGCGCTGCCGCAGGAGGCCTCCGTGGTGATCGCCCTGGCGCGCATGAACCGGGTGCTGCGGGTGGACCCGGACAATCGCCGCGCGGTGGTGGAGCCGGGCGTGGTCAATCAGGACCTGAAGGAGCACCTCGGGCGCCTGGGCTTCGGATTCACCTACGTGCCCGACCCCGGCAGCCAGGTGGTCTCCACCGTAGGCGGCAATGTGGGCAACAACGCCGGGGGCATGCACTGCCTGAAGTACGGCGTCACCGCGAACCACATCCTGGGCCTTCAGGTGGTGCTGCCCGACGGCGCCATCGTGGAACTGGGCGGACCGGCCGCGGGGCGCCCCGGCCTGGACCTGACGGGGCTGATGGTCGGGTCGGAGGGCACCCTGGGCATCGTGACCCGCGTCACGCTGAAGATCCTGCCCCTGCCCGAGACCGTGGTGACCCAACTGGCGCTCGTCCCCACGGTGGCCGACGCGGCGCGCGCCGTCTCGGGCATCATGGCGGCGGGCATCCTGCCGGCCGCCCTGGAACTGTTGGACAAGAAGATGATGACCATGGTGGAC
>JBGPEV010000143.1:0-7194 GCA_041482995.1 bacterium
AGCTGCGTGCGCGCCATCTCCGCCTGCGCCTGGTCCAGGCGCGGCCCAATCTCCTCGGCGGAGCCCGGGAACGGCGCGCACTCGATCCGTTGCAAGCGCAGGAGAGATTCGGTGATCTGCCCCATCAACTCGTGCTGGGGCTCATCGTGGATGCCCGGCTGGCCGCGGTGGGTGACGATGAGCAGCAGGGGAATGCGGAAGGGAAAGGTGAGGGACGTGAGCGGGCTGACCGCGTTGCCCAACCCGGAGTTCTGGAACATCACCACCGGACGGCGCCCCGCCAAGGCCGCACCGGCGGCGATCGCCACGGCCTCGCCCTCGTTGTTGGCGGCCAGATAGCCCTGGCGTCCCAGGGCCGTGTTGATCAGTCCGGTGAGGAAGCTGCACGGCACCCCGACGATGGGGCTGAAGCCGCGCGCCGACAGCGCATCCAGGAATTCCTCCGACCGCACCATGTTGCCCCCCCCGTTGGGGCACTGCTGAAAGACAAAGACCACGAAGACCACAAAGGAACAACAAGCCTGCTTGCGTTCGGATGCCGTGAGGGCGGGCGCTCCGGAGATCGACCGGCAAGGCCGTAATTGGCTTGACCCTGTGCCTTCAGTCTGAATACCTATCAGCCTTCGCGGTCTTTGTGGTCTTCGTGTTTCAGCAGTCGGTGGCTTCGAGTTGGAACCCATGATGCGCTGGATGAAGTCGCCGCGCCTGCTGCTGTCTCTCGCCATGCTGTGCTGGGCGGGCAACTGGGTGGTCGGACGGGCCGTTCACGGTGAGATTCCGCCGTTGACGCTCAATTTCTGGCGCTGGGCGGGCTCCATCGTCATCAGCGTGCCGGTGGCGTGGGTGTGGCTGCGGCGGGACTGGCCGCTGCTGCTGCGGCATTGGCGCTGGGTGTTGCCCATGTGCTTCATGGGGACGACCCTGTTCCAGAGCATGATCTACATCGGCCTGCAGTCCACCACGGCGCTCAATGGGGCGATGATCAATGCAACCATCCCCGTGTTCGTGGCGCTGCTCGCCTGGCCGATCCTGGGCGACCGCCTCAGCGTGCGCCAGGGCCTGGGTATCCTGATTTCGCTATTCGGCGTGGCCGTGATCATCACCCGGGGCGACCCCGCCGTGGTGCGGGCCCTGCACTTCAACCCCGGCGATTTGTGGATTCTGGCCGCGATGCCCGTGTGGAGCCTCTATACCGTGCTACTCAAGCGCTGGCCTGCCGGGTTGCATCGCATGACCTTCCTCGCCGCCATGGGGCTGCTGGGCACGGTGACGATGGCCCCGCTCTATGCCGGCGAGATGGCGGCGGGCCGGTTCATGCAGGTCACGCCGGAATCCGTCGCTGCCATCGCGTTCATCGCTTTCTTCGCCTCGTTCCTGGCCTTCGTGTTCTACAACACGGGCATGGCCCACACGTCGCCCGCCTCGGCCGGCCTGTTCCACCACCTGCACCCCGCCTTCACCGCCGTGCTGGGGATGATTTTTCTCGGGGAGCGCATGGGCTGGTACCACCTCCTGGGCGTGGTCTTTATTGCCGGGGGGCTCTACCTGACCACCGGTGGAGAGCGCCCCACGCCTGCCGCGCCGCGGGAGGTGCCGGCCTCGGGCGGGCACTGACCCGCGCTCGCCGCGCCGAGCGGGCTAGCGGCCGGGCCAGCGGGCGGCCCACGGCTCCGGCGCGAGGTCGGTCCCGTTCGCCAGGAACGAGATCAGGTGGTACCACCCTACGGTCACGATCAGTTCGATCAATTGCTCCGCGCTCCACGCGGCGCTCAGTTCTCCCCACAGGCCGTCGGGAATGCGCTGCCGGTCGTGCAGGGCATCCACCAGGCGCACAAGGAGCCGGTCGCGATCGTTCCACACCCCATCGGCCGCATCCGCTTCCACCGTCGCCCGGATGGTGGCCTGGGTGAGTCCCGCGCCGGCGCCGAGGCTGGCCACGTGCACGCCCCACTCGTATTCGCAGCCGCAGCGGGCGCAGGTGCGGGCGATCGCCAGCTCGCGCTCGCGGGGATCGATGCGGCTGGAGCGGCCCAGGATGCCCGCGCCCAGGGGCCGCATCCGGCCGGTGAATTCCGGGTGCGTGGCCAGCGTGCGAAACAACATCAGCGGCTCATGGGCCGCGCCGGGCGGCATCCATTTGTTGAGCCACTGGGCCGTTTCCGGCGGATAGGGCCGCTCCAGCGAGCGGATGCGGGGAAGAGATTCGGTCATAGCGGGCTCCTTGCGATACCGGCATTGCTTTTGCTACGGTTTCCGTAGCAATTAACCTACCGCTTCGATTTTCGAAGCGCAAGGGTTTTCCGCAAGCTCGGGAGATTGGCATGGCGACACCGCTGCCCGGCCGGCCCGTGCGGGGCTCGCGCACGGGCCGGCCCATCATGGTGCTGCTGGATCTGCTGGGCCGGCGCTGGGTGCTGCGCATCCTGTGGGAATTGCGGGACGGCCCCCTGAAATTCCGTGTGCTGCAGGAGCGCTGCGAGGACATGTCTCCCAGCGTGCTCAGCCAGCGCCTGAAGGAGTTGGTGGAAGCGCGCATTCTGGCGGCGGACGCGGAGGGGGCCTACGCCTTCACGGAGGCGGGCGACCGCTTGCGCCGTCTGCTGCGGCCCCTGCGGGAGTGGGCGGACGAATGGGCGCGGCGGGTCTCTTCTCCCTAGCCCCCTTCCGCGCCGGACGGCGGACAGGCGGCCCGGCGCGGGATTCGGTACACTCAGCGCCATTCACCCGTTCCTGGAGACTGCCATGACCCTGCTCGCCGCCGTATTGACCGGATTCGTCGCCCTGCAGCACCTGGGTTTTCTGGTGCTGGAGATGTTCCTCTGGACGACGCCCTTCGGGATGCGCACGTTCGGTCTGACCCCTGAGTTCGCCCAGTCCTCCGCCGCCCTGGCCAAGAACCAGGGGCTCTACAACGGCTTCCTGGCGGCGGGGCTGATTTGGAGCTTCTTGATCGCCGACCCCGGGTGGAATGTGAACGTGCGCACGTTTTTCCTGGCCTGCGTCCTGGTGGCGGGCCTCTACGGCGGCTTCACCGTCAAGCCCAGCATCTACGGGGTGCAGGCGCTGCCCGCGCTGCTGGCGCTGGTGGCCATGCGGCTCGCGAAGGGGTAGCGCGCTCCCGAGTGGCCGGTCTCGGAAGAACCGATCGTAACGTCAACAACGCGGGGCGCTGCCCTGCACCCCCAGCGCCTTTGGCGCCTATGGCGCAGCGGCCGAAGGCCCCAGACCCCGGTCGAATGCCGCAAGCCACGCTACGGGCCACTCGCAATTAGTCACTAGCGTGCAGGGATTGAAAATCCCTGCTGGGGAGCGCGAGGGGCAAAGCCCCATACGTGTTAACCTAAAGTTTGAGCGGAGGGAGGCAGGTGGGGTAGGAAACAGCCATGAAACCGCTCATGGACGAGTGGGGCGTGGTGGAGCGTCTGCTTCCGCAGGGGTGGCAGGCGGCGGCCCGCGAAGGGGGAGCCTTTCGCCGGGCGCGGTACATCAAAGACCCCGCAACCCTGCTGAGAGTGATGTTGTTTCATGCCGTCAACGACAGCGGTTTGCGGCAGCCGGTCGCGCTGTTGAGGGCTGCCGGTGTGGCGAGCCTGTCGCAGGTGGCGTTGCTCAAGCGGCTGCGGACGGCGCCGGTCTGGTTGGCTGGGCTGGCGGCGGGCATGTGCGAGAAGTTGCGCGAGGGTCCGAGGCCGCAGGGAGCCATGCGCCTGCGTTTGCTGGACAGCACAACGGTGCAGGGGCCGGCCAGCCGGGGCATCCAGTGGCGGCTGCACTATGCGTTGGATTTGGCGAATCTCCGGTGCGACTGGCAAGAGCTGACCGGCGTGGACGGCGCGGAGCGTTTGGAACGCCTGCCGGTGCGCAAGGGCGATGTGATCCTTGCCGATCGGTACTTCTTGACGGCGTCGGGCATGGCCCACCTGAGCGCTGCCGATGCGCACGCGGTGATTCGGCTTCGTTGGAAGCATCCGCGCATGGTGGATTCCAAGGGTCGGATCTGCCGGGCGCTCGACCTGGCCAAGCGATTGCGGGTAGGCAAGACGGGAGACTGGGCGGTCTACTTGCCATTGCCCGACGGACATCGGATCGCGGGGAGAATTGTGGCCCTGCGGCTGCCGACGCCGTTGGCCAAGCGCGCTCAGCGAAGGGCGCAACGGGTTGCCAGCAAGAAGCAATACCGCCTGGACCAGCGTACGCTGGATGCCGCCCAATACGTGTTTCTCTTCACAAGCCTGCCCAGCGATCGCCTCTCCGCAGTGGATGTGCTCGAACTCTACCGCTACCGGTGGCAAATCGAATTGGCATTCAAGTGGCTCAAGCAACTGCTCAAGATTGGGCGGCTGCCCCACAAGGACCCGCAGGCCGCCGCCGGGTGGATACAGGCCAAACTCGTCGTGGCCTTGCTGCTCGAAACCCTCTTCCGCTCCGCGCGGATTTTTTCCCCTTGGGGCTACGACATCGCGACGCGGCAAGAAACCTAAACGATCGCTCAACCGCTGGCGCTGCAGCTTTGTCCTGCGCGAAGCCCTGCGCGCCGCAATCTGCCCTTGTCCCGGACTTTCAGCCATCTTGCGCGCCTGTCGCGAAGGGCATGCGCCGCTCACAAATTCCCCGGCGCGACGCCGACCACAGATCGAGGGGCTGCAGAAATTGCTGGAGACATGGATTTTAGGTTAACACGTATGGGGCAAAGCCCCTCGCACCTACTCTTCATTTCAATGTTTCAGTCCGTTAGTCCTCCATGTGGGAGATCACGTATTCCTGGAAGGGGTCGACGGCCTGCACTCGGAAGCGCGTGTCCACGGTGATGCACCCCTGCCCCTTGGGCTGGAGCATCACGGGGTTCAGGTCGATCTCCTTGATCTCCGGGTGGTCCTCGACCAGTTGGGAGAGCCGCAGCAGCGTCTCGTGCAAGGCGTCCACGTCTCGCGCGGGCTCGCCACGGTAGCCGTCGAAGATGGGGCGGGCGCGCAATTTGTCGATCATCTTGGAGACGTCGCGGTCGGTGACAGGGTGCAGCGCGAACTGCACGTCCTTGAACAGTTCCAGGTAGATGCCCCCCAGGCCCACCATCAGCACGGGGCCGAACTGCGGGTCCTCGCTCATGCCCAGCACAATCTCCAGGCCGCCGCTGGCCATGGGCTGGAGCAGCACGCCATCCATCTCGCCCCGTTTGCCCGCCTGCTCCAGGCGGCGCTCCAAGGCGGCGAAGGCCGTGCGCACGTCCGCCGCCGAGCGCAGCCCCAGGCTCACGCCGCCCACGTCGCTCTTGTGGGTGATGGTGGCGCTGGAAAGCTTGAGCGCCACGGGGAAGCCCAGCGCCTCGGCGGCGGCGGCGGCGTCCGCGGCCGTGGCCGCATGGCGCACCGGCAGGGTGCGGATGCCGTAGGCGTCCAGCAGGGCGAATCCCTGCACGGCTGTGAGCCAACTGGGCTCCGCCGACGCCTGTTTGGCGACGATGCCCTTGGCCTGGTCACGCTTCACGTCGGCGAAGCGCCGCACGCTGCCCTTCAGCTCCGTGCGCCAATCGCGATAGCGGGTGAGCTGGGCCAGCGCCACCACGGCGTCCTCGGGAAAGCGGAACGTGGGGATGCGGCCCGCTTCCAGCCGGTCCAAATCGCTCTCCCCGGTGGTCTGCTCCACCATCATGGCGGCCACCAGCGGCTTGGGATTGTCGACCGCCTGGCGCGCGTTGAGGATCGCCTGCACCACGTCCGCCGTGCGGGTGACCACGGGCGGAATGAACATCACCAGCACCTGGTCCACCTCGTCGCAGGCCAGCAGGGTCTTCAGCGCGGCCTCGTAGTGCCCCGCGCTGGCGCCGGCGATCATGTCCACCGGATTGAGCACGCTGGCGGTGGGCAACAGGCCGCGGCGCAGTTCGTTCTGCAACGGGCGCGAGAGCGCGGGCACGCTCAACCCCTCGGCTTCCGCCCGGTCGGCGGAAAGGATGCCGGGCCCCCCCGCGTTGGTGAGGATGCCCAGGCGGTTGCCCCGGGGCAGCGGCTGGCTGCCCAGCACCTTGGCGGCATAGAAGAACCGCTCCATGGTGTCGGTCTGGACGATTCCCGCCTGTTCCATCAGGGTCTGGGCTACCACGGCGGAAGCGGCCAGCGCGCCGGTATGGGAGGAGGCCGCCCGCGCGCCCGCCTTGCTCGTACCCGCTTTCAGCACGACGATCGGCTTCTTGCGCCCGACGCGCCGGGCGATGCGGCTGAACTTCTTCGGATTGCCGAAGGATTCCATGTAGAGCAACACCACGTCCGTGTTGGGGTCATCGGCCCAGAACTGCAGCAGGTCGTTCCCGGAGATGTCCACCTTGTTGCCCACGGAGACGAACTGGGAGATCCCCATGCGCAACTGCCGCGCCAGGCTGAGCATGGCGATGCCCAGGGCGCCGCTCTGGGAACTGAGCGCCACGCGGCCCGCCGGCGGGGAGATGGGCGCGAACGTGGCGTTGAGCCGCACGTCCGGCTCCGTGTTCAGGATGCCCAGGCAGTTGGGGCCCACCAGGCGCATGCCGTGGCGCCGCACCACGTCCAGCACCTGTTCCTGCAGGGCGTTGCCCTCCGGTCCGGTCTCGCCGAAGCCGGCGGAAACGACGACCAGCGCATAGACGTGCTTGGCCGCCGCCTGTTTCACCACCTCCAGCACCTGGGACGCGGGCACCGCCACCACGGCCAGATCCACCTCGCGCGGAATGTCTTGCAGCGTGGCGTAGCACGGCACGGAGCACACTACGTGGTGGCTCGGATTCACGGGATACACCGGGCCGTTGAACTCATCGCGCAGCAGGTTGCGCACCAGCACGTTGCCGATGGTTCCGGGGCGGTTGCTGGCGCCCACCACCGCCACGGAGCGCGGCCGGAAAATGCGCTCGGTGGAGGCGATCGTCGCGGCCTGCTCCCGCGCCCAGCGCGCTTCCTGGCTCAGCTCGGTTTCCGCCACCGGGAATTCCACGTGCACCACGCCTTCCTGCAGGCTGGCGGTCACCTGGAAGCCCATGTGGTTGAACACGTCGAGCATGCGGCGGTTTTCCGCCAACACCTCGGCCTCGAGCACCTCGATGTGACCCATGCGCGCGAAGGGCACGAGCTCCTGCAGCCGGTGGGTCGCGATGCCCTTGCCCTGGTACTTGTCCTCCACGGTGAAGGCCGCCTCGGCGTGCGTGTGCTTGGGGAGGCGGACGTAGCG
>JBGPEV010000144.1:0-7180 GCA_041482995.1 bacterium
AGCGGCACCATCTCGTCCAGCTCCGCCGCCGTGCGGGCGATGCCGCCGCCCGTGCCGCCCAGGGTGAAGGACGGGCGGATGACGGCCGGCAGCCCCTGCCGCGCCACGATGGCCTGGGCGTCCTCCAGGCTGCGCGCGATGCCGCTGTGAGGCATGCGGATGCCGAGCTTCTCCATGGCCGCCCGGAACAGTTCCCGGTCCTCCGCCTTCTTGATCGACTCGATGTTGGCGCCGATCAGTTGCACGCCGTACTTCTTCAGCACGCCCGCCTCGTGCAGGTCCACCGCCAGGTTCAGCGCCGTTTGCCCGCCCATGGTGGGCAGCAGGGCGTCCGGGCGCTCCGCCTTGATCACCGCCTCCAGCACCTCCACGGTCATGGGCTCGACGTAGGTGGCGTCCACCAAATCCGGGTCGGTCATGATCGTGGCCGGGTTGCTGTTCACCAGCACCACCCGGTAGCCTTCTTCCTTCAACGCGCGGCAGGCCTGGGTGCCGCTGTAGTCGAACTCGGAGGCTTGCCCGATTACGATCGGTCCGGAGCCGATGATCAGGATCGTGCGCAGGTCGGTTCGCTTGGGCATGGAGGGCGTGCGATTCCGCGGCCGGGCCGCGGCCAGAGTGTGATTGTGGTTACCGGGGCGGGCGCCCCGGCGTGATACCATCCTGCTAGCGTAGCAAGAGCGGAGCGCAAATTTCAGCAGAAATCCGGGCAGGCGGGCCTGGCGCCTGAGCGGCGGCCGTCTGGCCCTTACCCTAAGATTGAATATCAAAACCAAAAGCATCCACAGATTTCACAGATTTTCCCGTGAAGCCGTTTTCTTGGCATCAGGCCTATGCTGCATTCGGGTGTGAATGATCTGACACCTCTCCGTGAGTAAGAGTTGGCCGACAGAGCCACACTGACGGAGGTCAGGGTTGTTCTTCGCAATCCAGCGTCGGATCCTGTGCAATTGCAACCAGGCCGTAAATCAATCTGTGTGATCTGTGAAATCTGTGGATTGCAGTTTTGTTTGACGCGCTAACTATTCAGAGTCGATTCAAGTGGTTTCCCTGATCTCGGTCTGGATTCTCGCCCATGAGGGGCCGCTGCGGCTAGGTGCCTTCCTGGGAGTGCTGGCGCTGGTGGGGTTGGCCGAGGTGTGGGCGCCCCGGCGCCGGCTCACCCAGTCCAAGGGCGTGCGCTGGCTGAACAACCTGGTGCTGGTGGCGCTCAACACCCTCGTGTTGCGGGTGACCTTTCCCATCCTGGCCGTGGGCATGGCCATGTTGGCCCTGCAACGCGGCTGGGGGTTGCTCAGTCTGCTTGCGCTGCCACTGGGATTGGACATCTTGGTCACGGTGGTCGTGCTCGATGCCGCCATCTACGCCCAGCACGTGGCGTTCCATTTCGTGCCCCCGCTGTGGCGGCTGCACCGCATGCACCATGCGGACCTGGACTTCGACGTCACCACCGGCGCCCGCTTCCACCCGGTGGAGATCCTGCTCTCGATGGGCATCAAGTTGTGCCTGGTGGTGGCACTGGGGGCGCACCCCGCCGGCGTGGTGCTGTTCGAGGTGTTGCTCAACGCGACTTCCATGTTCAATCACGGCAACGTGCGGCTGCCGCTCCCCTTGGAGCGCCGGCTGCGCTGGTTCGTGGTCACGCCGGACATGCACCGCGTCCATCATTCCTGGGTGCGCGCCGAGACCAACAGCAATTTCGGGTTCAATCTGCCCTGGTGGGACCGCCTGTTCCGCACCTACCGCGACCAGCCCGCCGCGGGACACGACGGCATGACCATCGGGCTGCCTTCCTTCCGCGACCCCCGTGAGCTGTGGCTGGACCGGCTGATCACCCAGCCGGTGCGGAAAGGGTAGGGGCTGGCTTTCCTTGCGCGGGATGCGTGGCACTCACGCTATCGGGATGATAAATTGATCTGGCATCAACAGGAGGATGAGAGATGACCCTGATCATCGAGGATCCGGAAGCCGAGAAACTGGCCAGGGAACTTGCCGAGAGGACGGGCAAACCCGTCAGCCAAGTAGTGAAGGCGGCCCTGCGCACTCAACTGGCTCGTGCTCCGCGGCGGGTCAAGGGTACCATTGAGGACGCACTGGCGATTGCCCACCACTGCGCGTCACTCCCCACACTCGATCCCCGGTCGCCCGATGAAATCATCGGGTACGACGAGGACGGCATCTGGATCTGACTTGGAATGGTGATTGATACCTCCGCCATTGTCGCCATTCTCCTCGAAGAGCCGGAGAAACTCGATTTCCTGGAGCGTATCCTCGCCGATTCGGTCCGGACGATATCTGCCGTCATCATTGCTGGAAGCGTTAGTGATGACCCGCAAGAAGGGCGTCCAGGGGTGGACCGATGTTCGCGAATTAATCGCCGTATGCGACATCGCGATCATTCCTTTCGACGAGGAACACAGTGCGCGCGCGGCGGACGCCCACGCTCGGTATGGCAAGCGGCGTCACCCCGCCAATCTGAACCTCGGCGACTGCTGCGCCTACGCGCTCGCCAAGGCAACGGGTGAGCCGCTGCTGTTCAAAGGAGAGGATTTTCGAAATACGGATGCCGTCGCGGTGATCTGAGCGCGTCAATCCCTACGGCAGCGGCGGGCGCGGGGTGCCGCCTTGGGCGGGCGGGCTTGTCGCGGCGGAAGGGGTGGCGACCTGCGCTCGGGTGGCCGCGGTGCCGTCCGTGCTGGGCGCCAGGAGCGGACGCTCGGCCGTGGCGGGCGGCGGCCGTTCCACAAATTCGGGCGCCGGAGCCGCGGGCTTGGGCGGGGACGTGAAGAAGTTCCCGCTCATCACCCGCTCTGCCGCATCGTCACGCCCCCGCTGCCGATAGAAGTCCGCCAGCGCCTTGCGCGAATCGGGGTCGGCGGGGCGCTCCTGCAGGGCCGCCGTGAGCAGGTCCTCCGCCAGCTTGGGCCGCTCGGTTTGCAGCGCGATCTCGGCGGCGGCACGGCGCTGGCCGGGCGGCGTGGGCGTGCTGAGCGCCAGTTCCGGCAGGGCTTGGCGCATGGCGGGTTGGCCGGGCGCCTCATGGTAGATTTGCCAATAGACCTGCAGGGCCTGGGCGGGCTGGCGGAGGGTGGCCAATTGCTGGGCCAGCACGACGGCCAGGTCCGGCGGGAGATTTTGCAGTTGCCAGGCTTGCCGCAGCAGCGGCAGGGCATCGTCGGTCTTGCCCTCGGCCAGGAAGGCGCGGGCGATGTGCAGCAGCAGGTCCGCGTCCCGCGGCCGGCGCTCCAGGGCGGCGTGCCACTCGCGCACGGCGTCGGCGGGGCGGTGCGCGTCGCGGTAGAGATCGCCCAAGCGCAGATGGTTGGCGGCCAGTTCCGGCTGCGCCTGGGCCAATTGCGCGCGGAACACCCGTTCCGCGGCGGGGTCGTTCTTGCCCTGCAGATGCAGCGCCAGGCGGGCCAGCAATTCGGGATGGGTGGCCAGCACTTCCGGATGTTCCCGCCACACGGCAACGGCCACGTCGCGCTCGCCCATTTCCCAGAACAACGTGCCGCGGGCGTAGAGCATCCCGCCCCGGTCCGGGAACAGGAACACGTAGCGCATCAGCGCATCCACGGCGCGGGTGGTGTCACCGGTGCTCCGGAAGATCAGGCCCTGCAGCAATTGCGCGCGGCGGAAGGCGTCGTGGCCCGGCTGCACGCGTTGCAGCAGTTCCAGCGCCTCGGCGGGCTTGCCCTCGGCCAGGGCCACTTCGCCCAGTGCCAGCAGCACGGCGGGGGGCGTCTTGCCGGCGCCGCGCATCGCCTCCAGCGCCTTGCGCCCCTCCGGGCACTGGCTGCGCTCCGCCCGGCACGCCTGCGCCCGCGCCGCCGCGGCGCCATCGGGGTCCCCGCGCAGCAGCCGCCAATCGGCGGAGCGGTTCCACAACACGGCTTGGCCGTCGTAGAGCGACAAATCCTCCTGGAAGGCCGCGGTGACGCGTTCCGGGTCGTAGCCCAGCCGCCCGGCCTCCAGCAATTGCTCGCCCACCCCCGCGAACTGGCGGCGCGTGAGCAGGGAACGGCTGCGCAGATAGGCGAGGCGCCCGCGGTCCAGCCGGTCCAGCCCGCCGAGCCCCCGCGGGTCCGCCTCGATGGGCGCCAACACGTCCATGGCGGAGCGGTAGCGCCCGATCGCCTCCAGCCGTTCGGCCATCAGCAGCCGCACGCCCAGGGCGTCGCGCACGGCCAGGTAGCGCTGGTAGGCCTCCTGCTCGCCGTCCACGTTCCCGGCGGCCCGCTGCGCCCGGGCGATCCACAGATTCGCCTCCGGCAGCCTGGGCAGCTTGACGCGAATCGGTTCCAGTTCCGCCAGGGCCTCCTCGGGCTTGGCATGCTGCAGGAGCATCTGCCCGAACAGCGTCAGCGTGCGCAGGCTGGGCTCGGCCCAGAAGCGCTCCGAGGCCTGCTGCACCTGGCTGCGCCGCTCCTGCATGCGCCGCAGCACGGCGCGGAGCCGCGTGTTGGCGTCGCTGTGACGGGGATTGATGCGGATCACCTGGCGGTAGGCTTCCGCCGCCGCCTCGTCGCGCTCCAGGCGTTCCAGCGTCTGACCCCGCACGTAGTGGGCCGTCTCGTAGCTGGGAGCCATGCGGATCGCCCGGTCCGCGTATTCCAGGGACTTCTGCGGCGCCGACTCCAGGTAGAGCTCGGCCAGCCCGGTCATGCTGCGGAAGTGATCGGGCACCTCCCCCAGCACGCGCAGGAAGGAGACCTGGGCGGCCGCCTTGCGCCCGGCATGCAGGTGGGCCATGCCCTCGCGATACCATTCCTCCATGTTTTGCGCGGGAGCCCGCACCGGCAATGCCAGCAGACCGGCGCCCAGGAACGCGGCCAGCAGGAGCGCCGGCCACCCGCGCCGCAAGCGGGGGGCACTCCACCTCAGGAGAGCGGCGGGCGGTGCCGCGTTGAACGGAGACATGGCGGGGCGTGGAGGGCGGGCGGCGAGGCGGCCTGGGCGGCGGGTCACGCCCGGCCGCCCGACTGCGCCCACTGTTCCGGCGTGTAGGTGCGCAGGGCCAGGGCATGGATGGCCTCCCGCATGGCATCCCCCAGCGCGGCGTAGACCAGTTGATGCTGCTCCACCATGTTCTTGTCCTGGAAGCGGCCGGAGACGATCAGCACCTGAAAGTGCAGGCCATCGCCCTGCGGATTTTCCACGTGAACCTTTTCCCCGGGAAACGCCTCCCGCAGCAGGGCCTCTACTTCCTGGACGGGCATCATGGGCAGCGGCATCGATCGAGGGTGAGCGCAGCGGCGGTCTGGCCGCCCGGTGGCGATGCTCCAGCGTAACATAGGATCGCGGCGCCGCAACCCCCGGGCCCCAGGGTGGCGGGGCAACCGCATTCCCGGAAAGGCCGCCAACGCTTGCCGGTGGGACGCGCCGGAGCTTGCCCTGAGCCTGCCGAAAGGGGGCCCGTCCCCGCGCGGAGTTGCCGGCGCCTCCCGCAAGCGTCCGGCACTGGGCGGCCCGGAGGCCCGCCCGTTCAAATGCAGGGCGTCGGCAAACTCATCCCAAGTGCCCGGGGTGCGATCCGTGGGGCGGCCGTCCCGCCCGCCTACGCGATGCAGGCTGGCGAGCCGCCCGCCGCCACCGGACGGAGTCCTTGGGGAGCGGACGTTGCGGGGGCCGTGCGCTCAGGCAGGTGGGCTGGCCAAACGCACCTGGAAGATGGCGGAGTGGTAGACCTCCACCCTCACGTCGCCGCCGGAGAACATCGCCACATACACCTTGAAGAACTGGTGGCCCTTCTGCTCCCACCTTTCGACGGGAACCGCGCGCACCTCCACGGCCTTGCCCAGCCGCAGAATCCCCCGCGTGACGATGCGGCTCTCCGTGTGAATCCAAGGCTTGAGGACATAGTGGTGGCTGAGAACTTTGTTGGCAGCCTGCAGGATCAGCCCGGGGTGCACCGGCGAATCGGAGGCCTGGTAGATCGGCAGCGTATCCGATACGGCGCGGCACCACTCCTCCTGCTGCTGCTCGCTGGGGGTCCAATTGAACGCCCGCAAGGGTTTGCCGGTCACCACCGCGTCCCAGGCGATGGGGATGCGCTCGCCGCCGGGCGGGGCGGGCGCCGCCGTTGAGAGCGGATTGGCGGCCGGCGGCGCCTTGACGATGCCCGTCTCGAGGCGCGCCAATTCCGCTGTGGCGTCATTGTAGACGTGCGCCGTGGCCGTATGGTGGCTGCCGTGGGGACTCTCCACCCGCACCGTCAGGTGCTCATCCTCATAGGCGGGCTTGAAGAGCACGAGATGGCCCACGTTGCCGGAGAGCCAATCCAAACCGAAGTGGGAAACTAGGGGGTACGTCAGGTGCGCATAGACCACCGTTCCGGGCACGAGTCCGCCGGAAAAGCCGTACTTCCTGGCTTCCGCGTCGTCGTGGATCTTGTTTTCCGAGTCGATCGAGACGTTGCGCGTGTGGACGGAATGGGATGGCCAACCTTGCATGAGAAATCTCCCGCGATTTCCGGTTCCTATTGCCAAATTTCCGTGTCAACGTAGTCGCCCACAGCGGCGTGAAAGGCGGGGCGGCCGGCGGCCCGGCAGCGTGGACCCCGCGCACAGCACGGGTCAGGGTGCGGCGCGCCCCGCGCCCAGCACACCTGCGGAGCAGAGCCTTGGCGGAATCCCACCCGGTAGACCTGCGCAAAGACGTCCGGCGGCCCCTGGAGGACTTATACACGGAAATCCAAACGGAGGACCGCACCATCCCGGCCCGCATCTCCGATCTTTCCGAAGGCGGAATGCGGCTGGTGCTGCCGGAGGGCTATGCGCTCCGCCGCGACGACGAGGTGACGATCGCCATCGGCAAGGTGATGTCCCACATCAAGGGCCGCGTGCGCTGGGTGCAGACCGAGCCGGAGAGCGGGGGATTGGTCACCCTGGGCGTCCAGTTCGGCGGCTTTGTCGTGGAGCCGCGCCAGGAGGACGAGATCCAGGTCCTGCTCGATGCCTGGCGCGACATCTCCCAGACCTATTCCACCTACGACAGCTTCCTGCACATTCTTCAGATCATCGATCTGGAAATCCTGGATGGCAAGATCGACAACATTTCCGATGCCGTCCACAGCGTGGCGGCGTGGCTGGACCAGCGCATGGGGCCGCTCAACGTGTGGTCGCTCATCCGCGAGGCGAACGACAGCGTGTCCGCCAAGGTGCTGGTGGAGCGGCACGCG
>JBGPEV010000145.1:0-7169 GCA_041482995.1 bacterium
TGGAGCAAGGGGATGGGGAGCGGGCTGCCCTCTATGTTCCCAATGCCGACGGACAGTTGGCGCTGGCGTGCCAGCTCCCGCTGGCGGACCTGGGCCAGGACCCGTTCAACCGCTGGATGGTGGAAACCGTGCGCCGTGAAGGGCGCGCGCAGGTGGCCGATCACTATCTGCCCGCCGCGGCCGACCCCGCGCTGGCGGCCGTGCAGGAGGCGCAGTCCGTGCTCTGCCTGCCCCTGGGCGCGCCCGGGCGGGTGCAGGGGGTGGCCGCGCTCGGCAGCAGCCGCAGCCGCCGCGTCTATGACGGCGCGGACCTGGCGCGGCTCGGGCAGGTGGCGCGGCAGGCGGGCCTGCTGCTGGCCATCAACGAGGCGCTCGAGGGTCACACCGCGCGGCGCCGGGCCGAGGCGGAGCAGTACCGCCACGGCCGTGAGCTGCTGGAGTGGAGTCAGCGCGCGGCCGGCGGGGCCACGGCCCAGGAGATTCTCGAGGACTACCTGGCCGCCGCGGTGCAGCCCAACGGGTTCGAGGCCGCCGTGCTGTGGCGGCTGGAGCGCCTGCCGGAGCGGCGTCTCGTGCCCGCGCTGACGGCCGTGAGCGCCCCCATGGCCGCGGGGGCGCTGGCTCCCCTGCCGGCCGAGGGAGCCGACAGCCAGGCCGCCGCCGCCCTGCGCACCCTCGTGCCGGTAGCCATGTCCGGCGGGGAGGGGCCGCCGCCCTCCGCCGCGGAACAGGCGCTCTTCAATCATTGGCGGGCGCGGGATGCCGTGTGGCTGCCGCTCTCGCTGCGCGGGGACGCGGCGGGAGTCGTGCTGTTGCTGGCGCGGGACCGGCGCGCCCTGCCCGCGCATCGGCTGGAGTCCCACTTGCTCGCCCCCCTGCGGGCCGTCGCGCCGGCCCTCGTGCGGGCCTTGCAGGCGGAAGACCTGCGGCGCGAGCAGGAGGCGCTCGCCCGCCGCCACGGGGAACTGGAGCAGACGGAGCGGCGGCTGCGGCGCTTCCTGCCGTCCGTCCTGGATGGAAACCGCCGCTTTCCCGACCGGCCCGGCGCCGCGGTGGAGGTGGAACTGGCGGTGCTGGCGGGCCGCGTGCAGGCGCTGGGCCGCCTGGCACGGCTGGGGGCGCTGGAATGGTCCCGGGCGTTGGACGCCTACTTTCAGCGCGTGGGCCAGGGACTGGACCTGCATCAGGGCGCGTTGGACCGCATCGGGGGTCCCGTCTGGCTGGCCCACTTTCCGGGCGGCGTGCAGAACGCCCTCTGGGGCGCCCACACGCTGCACGGCTTGCTGAGCACCCTGGCGCAGGACCAGGCCGACGCCGGGCTGATCCCCCTGCGCACGGGGCTGGGCGTCCATCTGGGCCCGGTGCTCGCCGGCACGATCGCGGCGGCGGACCGCCTGGAGCCCGTGCTGGAAGGCGAGGCCGTGCGCGGGGCGCAAGACTTGGCGGAGATGGCGGGTCAACTGCGCTGCGGCGTGCTGGTGAGCGGCGATGTGGCGGCCGGGTGGGAGCCCACACCCGATCTGGCGCTGCGGCCCTTCGGCCCCATGCGCCTGGGACCCGGCGAGCGGCGCATCGAAGTGTTCGACCTGTACTCCGTCCGCCCCGCGGAGACCGTCGCCGCGATGCGGGCCGTGCAGGACGTGTGGGAGCAAGCCGTGCGGCATTTCCGCCTGGGGGAATGGGACGAGGCCGCGGCGCTCTTCCGCCGCTATGCCGCCCGCCTGCCGGGGGACCGCCCCGCGCGCTATTTCTTGCGCCGCTGCCGCCTGCGCCGCGACGCCGCCGGGCCGCTCCCGCCGCCACCCATTGCCTAGCGTAATCGTGAGCGCCCCGGCTCCGCCGGGGGATATTTGGGACTTCGTCTGACGGCGTTCGCTCCTGTCTTGCTTCAACAGCAGTTCTTCAGTTGTTTCAAGAGGCTTTCCCGATGTTCCGGCGCGCCGCCAGGCGTCGGGCGATGTGCCGTGAGCCACGGCACGCCGAGAAGGGCGGCGAGCAGCACAGTGCCGAGTGCCGTCGCGGACCAGGCCTCGGTGAGGAGGGCATACGAAACGAAGCAACCGTTCGCGACAAACGCCGTCTTCCAGACCAGAACCTTTCCCGGAGTGAATCCGGTCAATGCGGCCTCGCCGAGACCGGCTAAACCGACAACGGACCCTCCGAGCAGCACGGCCGGCACGCGCAGGTCGATCTGGAAGCCGGCCCAATGAGCTGCGAGCAACCCCACCCAGGTCCCCGCCACGCCCGTGCAGAGGGGGCACAGGCGGGGCAGGATCGCCCTCCGCAGCAACCAAGCCAGGAGGGTGAGCGTCACGATCGATCCCAGCGCCGCCGCCAGTAACGTGGCCGTCATGGTGTCCTCACAGCGCGAAGATGAGCAGGCCCAAGAGCACCATGGCGCCGCCGCCCCACAGGCGCATGCCGCTCTTGTGGTCCCGATGCCAAACCTGCGCCTGTTCCACCAAGCGCTTGTCCGAGGCCACAAGGAGGATCAAAACCAGGGGCAGCACAAAGATGGCGTTGTAGAGCAGTAAGTAGCCCATGCCCTGCCAGGCGGTCGCACGGTCGTGGAGCAGTCCGACGGCCATCAGGTACGGCCCGCCGGTACACGGGAATTCGCAGAGTCCCACCAAGGCTCCCAGCGGGAAGGCCACCGACAGCGAAGCCCGGTCGATCAGTGTGGCGATCCGCTGGTGAGCGGCATGGGGCACGGCCAGGCGCAGCGGAAATCCGGGCGCCAGTTCACCCGCGATGGACAGCGCCCCGCCCGCCACCAACAATCCGGCGCCCAGGCGGGCCATGAAGTGCGGAGTCTGGAACAGGTGCAGCACCTGCAGCAGGCCCACACCGATGCCCAGATAGACCGCGAACACCCCGGCCACGTAGAGCCCCCCGATCGCCAGGATGTTGGACCGGAGACGTCCCAGCGCGAAGAGGAAGGCGATCGTGACCAGCAGGATCGAGAACGCACAGGGATTCACGCTGTCGATCAGCGCGGCGACGGAGATCAGCGGCAGGAGCCACGTGCCCCCCGCGCTGAGCTGCCACAGCCACCCTGCCGACTGGGGGCTGTACTGAAGGGTCAAGGCCGCGGCCACCAGGAGCAGGACGCCCAGGGTCAAGAACGCGGATTTCTTCCAGCGGCGGAATGCTGCCATCATGGTCGGCGCTCTCTTAGGGGGTCACATAGGCGGTGAATTGGAGCTGCAAGGCGCGCCGTCCGCCCAGTTGCAGGGTCACCGCGCGGTCGTTGCGGCCCACGCCCGCGGGGCCGTGCGCCTTGGGATCGAACACCGCCTCCACGACGGCCTCCTGGCCGGGGGCCACAATCCTGTCGACGCGCGGTGTGGACCCGTGGCCCTGCATGCCAAAGGGTCCCAGGCGCTCCCCGCCAATCAGCAGCGAAGCTTCCGTGCACATGCACGTGGTGGAAATCTGTTCGACCAGTGCCGGCGAGTCGCTGTCGTTGCGCACCGGGAAGCGGTAGCTGACCTTGCCGTCTTTCATGGACACGCGCCCGAAGTCGTAGAAGGAGCGCGGAGCCGTGAGCGTGCCGGTGGCTCCGGCGATTTGCTCCCCCGTGGCGCCGCCCTGCCGATTGGAGAGCAGGATCACGGCGACGAGCGCGGCGCCCACGGCCGCGATCCCAACGATGAAAGAGACGCGCAGCCAGCGGCGGGGGCGCGCCATCCGGCGTTGGCCCTTTCCCGAGACAGGGCGATTGCGTTTCATGGTGTTTCTCCTGCGTAGAATGGTTCTAGGGTTGGCGCAGCGCCGGCTGAGCGCCCGGCGCCGCCAGGATGCGCTCGATCTGGGTTTCGATGTCCGGCCCGGTGAGCGCTCCGATGTGCTTGTGGGTAATGGTTCCCTCGGCATCGACGAAGAACGTCTCCGGGACGCCGTACAGCCCCCAGTTCAGGGATACGTCGCCGCGGGCCGTGTCGAGCGCGAGGAAGTAGCGTTTTCCGTAATGGACGGCGAAGCGCCGCGCGTTCTCGAGCGTGTCTTGAATGGCAATTCCGACGACGCGAACGCCGCGGCCGGACAGCTCGTAGCGCTCATAGGCGGCTTCCAGGATGGGCGCTTCCTCCCTGCAGGCCGCGCACCAGGAGGCCCAGAAGTTCAGCAGAAAGGGCTTTCCGCGCAGCGTTTCCAAGCTCAGCGCCTCGCCGGTGTTCATTTCCACCACCGCGAACCCCGGCGCGGGCCCTCCGACCAAGGGGGACCGCACCTCCTTCGGATTGCGCGTGAAGCCGAAGGCGAGCAGCCCCGCCAGCGCGGCAATCGCGGCCATGACCGTCCAGAATTTCCACGACGTCAGCATAGGACCCCGTCCATTTGCCCTGCCGCCCGGTGCGCTCTCCGCGCATCAAAGGCGGCGCATACCTGATTGGCTGGAACCGTGCCGGCCGGCCGTCAATTGGCCTCCGAAGGCAAGGCCAAACGCAGCGCGATTCGACGGTCTGCCGCCGTCAAATGGTCTGCGCGAAAACCGACGCGCCGAAACGGCAAGGACGGGAATGCTAGATGCGGATCAGCACGGAAAGCTGGACGGGAGTCAAAGTGGAGGGCACCGCTTGCCGCGTCCAATCAGGGGCAGGTCGTAGGACAAGAGGTGTCGGCGGCAGAGTCTGGAGTGCCGCCGCGACCGGTATCGAGGGCGTTGCGAAGCCCGGCGGACCGGCAACCCAATGATCCGTGTTTGCGCCTGCGGGACAGCATCCCAGACCCGGGTGCGCGGGCGGCGGATGCGCGGGAGCCGTGGATTCGGTGGAGCTGGACTCGCTACCGTTGACGAGGGCGGCAAGGCCCGCTGCGTTCACGGGTGCCCCCCAGCCATGACACCAGAGCAACAGCAGGGCGGACGCCGCAGCCAACCATCGAATGCCTGTCGGGGTGCGCGTCATCTCCCAGCACCGGAAACTTGCAGCGTGGAAAGATATCCAGAAAATCTGGCTACCCGTTCCGCCAAGCGGCCCTCAGCCAATCCGAACGGTGAAGTAGAAGATACCTTGGCGAGAAATGGCCCGCACTGACCTAGATCATGTGGCGTCCCCCGCTTCTCCCGCCGTGTTCAGCGCCGGACGCTGGCGGGGGGCGCCAGCACCACAGTGCGTCAGCAACAACGGACCCTATTCCGATCAAATACCCCGCAACGTGCCGCGGGGTAGTTCATTCTGAGGCGCGATTGGTTATGATGGGCGGCGATCCCGGGTTGGCACCGGGGTGCGGGGCCAGTCGGCCCGCCGGCAAGGCTCCGGCTGCAAGGAAATCCGCGGCGCCGCCACCGCTTCATTGGAGAGTTCTGGCCCGTGAAAACGCACACCATCGGCAATCAGGTCTTCGCGGTCTTCGATACGTCCGACAAGGGCGGCATCTGGATGGCGCAGTTTATCTGGGGAAAGAAGGATTTCCGGATTTACCTGAGCCGCCGCAGCACGGCATCCAACACGATCGGGCACGCGCTGCTCAAGGCGGGAGGCGGGGAGGAACTGGTGGTAAGCCGTCTGCAGTATCTCTTCAACTTCGACTGGTACGATTTCGTCAAGGTGGCGGACCACGGCCTGGCCAGCGAAAAAGTCTTATTCCGCAAGGATCGGGACTCGCGCTACGTGGAGTTGCCGAAGGATTTCTACGATATCGCGACGGAGATCACGTGCCAGGAATTCGGGCTGGAGCGCAGTGACAGAAAGACCCAGCGGGCAAGCTGACTCCGGATGGTTCCGGCCGCGGGGACCCCGGCGGGTGGCCCTTAAGCGATCACCAACTGGTTGCGGCCCTGGCTCTTGGCCCGATAGAGGGCCTCGTCGGCCATCTTCAACAGGCCGGTGAGAGTCGGGGTCTGGTCCGAATGCCCGGCCGCGGGAAGCATGGCCAGCCCCACACTGGTCGTGACGAGGATGTCTTCGGGTCCCACCTTATAGGGCAGGCTCTCGATTTCCCTCCGGATCCGCTCAGCGGCCCGCTTGGCCTGGTCGACGGGGATGTTGAGCATGGCGGCCACGAATTCCTCACCGCCGATGCGGGCGATGATGTCGTGACGCCGGACGCAGCGGCGCATGATCTCGGAGAAATGCACCAGCACGGCATCCCCGACGGAATGCCCCCAGCGGTCGTTGACGGCTTTGAAGTGGTCCAAATCGAACATGAGCAGGTGAATGCTGACTTTGTGGCGTCCGATCAGGCTGAACGTCTCCTGCATGCGCTCTTCGAAATAGCGGCGATTGTACAAGCCCGTCAGCGGGTCCGTGATGGCCAACTGCTCCAGCACCTTCTGGGCCTGGGTCAACCGCTCGATGCTATGGGCCAATGCCTGGTTGGCGGCTTCCAGCTCGAAGTTCTTTTCCAGCAACTCGTCGACGTGCCGTTTCAACCGCGCCAGCACATTGACGCGCGCGCGCAATTCCGTGCTGTTGAACGGCTTGGTGATGTAGTCATCGCCACCCATGCTGAGGCCGTGGGCGACGGATTCCGCATCCTTGTGAACCGCGCTGACGAACAGCACGGGAATGCCATCGGTATCGGGATCGGATTTGAGGCGCTGGCAGACCTGAAAGCCGTCCATCTGGGGCATCTGGATATCCAACAAGATCACGTCGGGCCGGGTCTTACGGGCCATTTCCAGCGCCTGCTGCCCGCTGGCGGCAGACATGATCTCGTAGTTGTCCTTCTCCAGAATCATCGACGCAAGCGCGATGTTGTCCGGAGAATCGTCAACGATGAGGATGCGGGGCATATCCAAGATTCCTGATAACCGCAGCCCCCGCCGTGGGAATTGCGCCGGCGGGGATGCGTCCGTGCAACTCGGGCTCAAAATTTCCGCTATAGTATGCTGAGATGGTGTCCGAAATCCAAGGACTTTGTGACGACGCTGCGGACGCAATCGGTTTGCCACGGGGATTTGAGGCCAACGCGATCGGGTAAAGTGAAGACGGATCGCGGTCACTGGGAGGAACCATGGAACTCTTGCTCAAGGTAGCCGCCATCGGTGTCGTGGTTTGTATTGTGGCCTATGTGCTCTTCAATCACTGGCAGGAACGTTGGGGCGAGAATCACTTCTAGGAAACCCAAGAGTCCCCCCGGCTCTGCCGGGGAGGCAGTAGCAGTTTGACGTTTCCGGGAGTAATCCGCGGAGACCCCCAACCGTGAGCCGCTGAAAGCGCACGGAA
>JBGPEV010000146.1:0-7162 GCA_041482995.1 bacterium
AAGCTGGGCCGCCTGCCCACCGAGGCGGACGAGGCGGAGGAGGAGCGCCGCTTCCAGACCGATTGGCAGCGCTGGAAGCAGCAGTATTCCGGCCGCATCGTGGAATTCAAGGTCGAGCACGTGGACCCCGACGCCGACTTCAAGCTGCTGGGGATTACCCGCAAGGCGACCCAGCCGGAAATCCGCCGCGCCTTCTACAAGTTGGCCAAGACCAACCATCCCGACCAAGGCGGCAACGCCGACAAATTCCACCAGTTGATGATGGCCTACCAGCGCCTGAGTGGAGGAGGCAAATAGGAAGAACCGGACCTAAGAAGAAAGCAAGAAGACGGGCATGTTGCCGATCTGCTGGTTGGGAACTTCGTGGATTGTACTCATTCAGGCGAGATCATCCTCGGTTGAGCCAATCAGACCCTTCGCGTCCTTTTCTGCCAATTCTAGTTTGGGAGCCGAGTTTCTCACTCGCTTCTTCACGTTCGCGATTGGCTCAGCTGCCGGAATCAATTCGGGCAATCGGCCTCCAATTTTCTTGATCGCGTTGCGAACCTCAAGCCCGACCTCGCGATGGGTCAGAATTGCCGCCTCTTGATCGCGAATTCTGTCCTTGGCCAGCTTCTCTCGCGTCTGTGTCATTCGGAACTGGTTTGCAGCAAGTTCAGTTGAATCCATTCGATCCATAAGTTGTTCACGGGCAGGAATACTCTTGCGATTCTTGATCTCATCACTCCCTAGACCTCCATACAGTCCCTTGTATCCGGCATCGTGAAAAATGCCGAACATTCGGTCCTGAACTCCGGAAAACCGTGCTGCGCCTGAGAGAGCTTTGAATTCTTCGGATGCCTGCTTTCGCAGCTCAAACCGTTCCAAGTCAGCAGTCATCGCATCAGAAATCTCTTGCCTGCGGGCTTGAATAGCAAAATATTTTTGGGCTAGCGCGATTTCTGGTTTCCGTGGATCTCCGTTTTGCGCAATCAGATAGCATGCGAATCGGGAAAGGTGAAAATCCGGAATGGTACGCTCACTACCGGAGCCTAGGGGTACCATTTTGCCGGCGTTGGCAAAATGGTGGTCAGACTGATTTCCAGATTGTTCGCAGGACGTCATCGCTCGGCGAATTGCGTCCTCAAACCGTCGCCACTGCGTGTAGCCTAGCAATGGTTGAATATCTCTTGCGCTCCAGTACTCGGCTCCAAAGTCGTTGAATCTTATTAAGTCTTCGAAAGTCTTAGTGCCGAGCGTTGGCAGATTTTCAGTAACCACCGGAAACCCCTTTCCTTGTTTGTTGTTCCCTGCGGTCGAATGCTAACACAAGGGCTTCTGGCGTGGAATCTGGCCTTATTTAGCCAACCATCCCGACCAAGGCGGCAGCGCCGACAAATTCCACCAGTTGATGATGGCCTACCAGCGCCTGAGTGGCGGGAAGCCCTAGCCCGTCCGCTCGTTCGGCGGGGCCCGGTTGAGAATTCGCATCAGCGCGTCCGCGAATTCCACGGTGGCGTCGTCCCAGGTGAGCCAGGATTTGGGTGTTGGCCGCCATCCAGAGGCCAGTCTCCGTTCCATCTCGTCGATGGCGTCATTCAACCGCTCCCCGGTCTGACCGTAGTAGAGCGGATAGTCACCGCCGATCTCGCGGAAGACGGGGATGTCGTTGGCGATGACCGGCGCGCCCGCCGACATCGCCTCCACCAGCGGCAGGCCGAATCCCTCCGCGACGGAAGGCAGCACGACGGCCTGAGTATGCGTGTAGAGCTGAGCCAGTTCCGAGTCGCTGGCATCGTTGAAGAAGAAGAGGCGCGCATTCAGATGCGGGCTGCGCCGGATGCGACGGAGCTCGGCTCGGCACTTCCATCCGATGCGGCCCACGATGCACAGGCTCAGGGTGGGGTCGCGGCGCCAGCGCTGCTCAAAGGCGTCCAACAAGAACGCATATCCCTTGCGGGGCTCCAGCGTGCCCACGGCCAAATAGAAGCGCCGCCCCGCGGTCAACTCTGCAATGTGAGGCCGTACCGGCAGGGCCGGCTGCGTTGCGGGTTGCTGAATATCCTGGCCCAGGTGAAAGGCTTCCACGGGTAGAGTGCCGGCCTCCGGGTGGTGCGCCCGCACGTAGCCCCGCACCTCTTCCGCCATGGCGCGGGAGATCGTAAGTATGCCGCAGCATGCCCGAAGGACGCGGGGGAAGTGGCGCTTGAACAGCGCCGCCGTCTCATCGTCAAAGAGTTCAGGGCGGGTCAAGGGGAAGAGATCGTAGATGAGCAGCACGACCGGAATTCCTTGCGCCGCCGCCCGCGCGGCCGCTTTGACCGACCGTTGGCCGTGGCGACCCCAGAATGCGTCGCACAGCACGAACGCGTCGCCGGGGGCAAAGGCGATCCGCGTCTGCTCCCGCTCCCACGCCCGCGCCTTGGCCGATGCAAGGTAGGTGTAGGGGAAGAGCAATCCCCGCCACGCCGCCTGGAGGGCGCGAAACACGGGAGACGTTACCGGAAATACCAGCTTCAGGGCCCACCGCACCGGCCTCGCCAGCGATCGCCGCGCGCGCTGGTTTGCCGGCAGGGCCTGGGAGTCCTGGGATGCCGCGAGCAACGTGGACGCGTCCAGGATCGCCCGGCGATCGCACACGGTCGGCGTGCAGGCGTACCCCGTGCGTTCGGAAATCATTGCGCGCCGGTCCGCCAGACTGCGCACGACCCGCTGGATTCCGGTCCGCAGGCCGGACCAATAGGCCTCGGTGGCGTCCAGGTAGAGGTGCTTGACGGTGGACATGGAGAACAGGGGGGCGTGGCCTACGGTCTGGCCGGGGATGCGAAATTCTCCGAGCACCGGTGAGAAGTGGAAAAGGGCCCGCCAGCGGCCAGGGCCCGCTCTCATGCGGAGCGCGCTTCAATCGCACCCAGTCTTATAGCGGAACCCTCCACCGCCCGCAAACCAAGGCGGCGACGCCGCCCGGCGCCGCACCCGGTTTGGGGGCGGTGCAAGGTTGGCAGGGCCGGAAAGTTATCGGGAGCAGCAGGCTCATGCGGTTCCCTGGCAGCGCAGGTGCCAATGGATCGGACGTCGCCCAGCACTTGCGTAACGCAGACCATCGCCCGGTGGGGCTAATCGAATTGTGGATGGGCCACTGGAAATTCGCGGGCCGCCTTATCCGGCCATCTCCTGACGGCGTTGGGAGTGTGGGGGAGCCCGCCGGGCACTGTGCCGCTGGGCTGGCGCGCGCGGGGCCGGTCGGGGCCGTCGGGGTTACCGGTCAGTTGTCCCCCGCTCGGGAATCTGCCCTTTTGCCGTCCGCCGTGATAGAAAATCCAGTTCGCTGATGTTGAATTTCAATCGCTCGAGGTCGGCTTCATGGCAAAGCGTGCATTGGTCACCGGCGTGTTGGGGCAGGACGGGGCGTACCTGGCCAAGCTGCTGCTGGAGAAGGGGTACGAGGTCTACGGCGGAGAACGGCGCTCGGCGTCGCTGAACACTTGGCGCCTGGAGGAATTGGGTATCCTCGGCGACGTGCGCCAAATGCCGCTGGATCTGCTGGAAATGACGAACCTGATGCGCACCATCGAGACGGTGCGGCCCGATGAGCTGTACAACTTGGCGGCCCAAAGCTTCGTCGCCGCGTCCTTCGAGCAGCCCATCCTCACGGCGGAAATCGACGCCATGGGCGTCGCCAGGCTCCTGGAATTGGTGCGAACGATCCAGCCGCAGTGCCGCTTCTACCAGGCGTCCACGTCGGAAATGTTCGGTTTGGTGCGGGAAACGCCCCAGACGGAGATGACGCCTTTCCATCCCCGCAGTCCCTACGCGGTGGCCAAGGCCTTCGCCCACTACCTGACGGTGAACTATCGCGAAGCCTTCGGCCTCCACGCGTCCTCGGGAATTCTCTTCAATCATGAATCGCCCCTGCGCGGCCATGAGTTCGTGACCCGCAAGATCACCATGGGCCTGGCCGCCATCCGCCACGGCAGGGAGGAGGTGGTGGAGCTGGGCAACATGGAGTCGCAGCGCGATTGGGGTTTCGCCGGGGACTACGTGCAGGGCATGTGGCGGATGCTCCAGGAACCCCAGGGAGACGACTTCGTGCTGGCCACGGGCGCAACGCACACCGTGAAGGCATTCGTGGAAGTTGCCGCAGCCGCCGCCGGGTTCAACGTTGCGTGGGAAGGGGCCGGGGAGCAGTTGCGCGCGGTGGACCGGAAATCCTCGCGCACCATCGTGCGCGTCAATCCGAAATTCTACCGCCCCGCGGAAGTCGAAATCCTCCAAGGCGACGCCAGCAAGGCGCGCACGCGTCTCGGCTGGAAGCCGGCGATGACGTTCGAGCAGTTGGCGACGGCGATGATGGAAGCGGACTTGCGGCGGTCTCAGCACTTGTTTTGAACGCGGCGAATCGGCCTCGGCAGGGCGTTCGGCGCGGGCAGACCGGACCCCGCAGCCGGGGGGATCGCCGGATGGCCGGGCGGAGCATGCGAATCCTGGTGACGGGTGGGGCGGGCTATATCGGGAGCCACACCGCGCTCCATCTGCAACGGGCGGGACATTTCCCCGTCGTGCTGGACGATCTGAGCACGGGCCACCGCGAATTTGCGCGGTTTGGCCCGTTCGTCTATGGCGACATCCTGGACGAACGGCGCGTGCGGGACGTGCTGGAACAGCACGGCATCGATGCCGTGATTCATTTCGCCGCCCGCACGCTGGTCGGCGAGGCCATGTCGGTTCCGGAGCACTACCTGCGGGTCAACGTCGCCGGCACCGTGTCTGTGCTCACGGCCATGAAGGCGGTGGGCGTGCGGCGCCTGGTCTATTCCAGCTCTTGCGCCGTCTATGGTGAACGCCACGCGGCGGCGCTCAGCGAGAGCCTTCCCCCCGCGCCGTCCAATCCCTACGGGCTTTCCAAGTGGCTGGCGGAGCAGGCGATCGGCGTGATCGGGCCCACGTTCGATCTACGCTGGGCCTGCCTGCGCTACTTCAATGTGGTGGGCGCGGCGCTCGATCAGGGGCTGTGGGAGTGGCACGAGCCGGAAACCCACGTGGTGCCGAACCTGCTGGCGGCGGCCAAGCAGAGCCGCCCCTTCACGCTGCTCGGCGCGGACTTTCCCACGCCAGACGGCACGGCGGTGCGGGACTATGTGGATGTGCGCGACTTGGCGGTCATTCACGGGGAATCCTTGGCGAAACTGGAGCGGGAGCCGCGGCTGCTCTCCAATGTGGGGCGGGGCGTCGGGGTCTCCGTGCAGGAACTGGTGACCGCCGCCCAGCACGCCTGGGGCGTGCCCATTGCGGTGGAGCGCCGGCCCCGCCGGCTCGGCGATCCGCCCCAGCTTGTCGCGGACAACGCCTTCCTGAAGACCTGGAGCCGCGCCGCGCAGCAGGGTTTGCGCCCGGTGGAGGAAAGCTTGGTGTCCCTGGCGCCGGCCATCGGCCGGGCGTGAGGGAGCGGCGCTCAGCCCCGGGCGCGCAGGCGGTCGCCCAGTTGGAGGGTGAGCAGCCACATCAGCCGCGCGGCGGCGACCCCCAACCAGCGCGGGCGCAGGGCTGCGAGGCGCGCGTCCAGCCGGCCGGTCGGTCCCAGCCACTCCGATACGGCCACCCGCGAGCGGATCTGCCGCACCACCCGCAGGGAGACGATCCACAGCAGCAGCTTGCAGGCCTTGCGGGCGGGCGGCAGAGGAATGCGGTCGATCCACTGTTCCACGCGCAGCACGGTGCGACCCGACCCGCCGTAGGGCGGACCGCCCAGATTGAACTGGGTGGGATCGCCCCAGCGCCGCTCCAGCCGCGCGGCGGCAGGGGCGAGGGCCGCCCGCCGCCGTTGCTCCTGCTCCGGCTGGGATCGGCGCCCTTCCCGGGCGGCGGCAACCGCGGCCTCGAGCGCCGTGCTGCCCGGGCAGGTTTCGAGTGCCTCGTTCACCACGCGCAGGGCGCCAGGCGCCCACCGCGCATAGATCGGCGCGAGCACAGGTTCCAGTGCCGGCGGCAGCACCACGGCCTCGATGGGATGCGCCGCGGTCAATTCCCGGGCCACCCACTCCAACTGGGCACGGGACGGATAGCGATGGACTTCCACCCCGCTGCGCTGCAAGGCGAGCGTGGCGCCCGAGTGCCCGTGGATGCGTGGCGCCACAATCGCCACGTGGTGGCCGCGGGCGCGCAGGCCGCCCAGCACGGCGTTCCACTCCGCCGGGGCGGCGAGCGGTGCGGGCGTGTGGAAGACATAGGCGGGCTTGCGGTCCCAGCACCGGTAGCGCGCCGCCGGCAGGTCCGGGCCGGGTTGACGTTCCGCAAGGCGCTTTGCCCAGCGCTTCCTGAACAGCTTCCGATGCTCGGCGATGATCGCCAGCCAGCCGGAACGGTCCTTTTCGACCAGCGACGTGCCGGAAGCGTGGACGACCTGCGCCTCGGGATTCACAACGACCCGATATCCGCGCTCCTGGAGGCGGAAGCAGTAGTCCACGTCCTCGTAGTAGGCCGGCACATAGCGCTCATCGTACCCGCCCAGCTCCGCAAACAGTGCCCTGGGGGTGACGGCGCAGGCCGCGGAGGCATAGTCGGCCTCGCGCACGAATCCCAAGCGCGGATCGTCCTCCGCGCAGTCGTGCCCGATCATGAGGATGGTGCCGTCGGAGCGTACCGCGGCTCCGCACTCCAACACGCGTCCGGCCGGGATCACATACATGGGCGCGGCCAAGCCCACGTCCGGCGCCGAACGCAGCGTGCCGGCCAGCGCGTCCAACCAATTCTTCCGCACGATCACGTCGTTGTTCATCAGGCACAAGTACTTGCCCACGGCCCGGCCCGCCCCGGCGTTCGCATTGCGCAGATAACCCAGGTTCCCGGCGTTGCGGAAATAGCGGATGGGCCATTTGCGGCCCTGGTAGGCCCGCCACGCCTCCGGCGTCTGGTCCTCGGAGCAATTGTCGCTGAGGATCACCTCCGCGCGCAGGGCCGACCCCTCCGCGCAGCGATAGATGGAATCGAGGCAGCGCCGGGTGGTGTCCCAGTGATTGAACACGGTGATCACCAGGCTCACGTCAATGCCGTTTGCGGACTGGCGGTCTGTCATCTCGTTCATGGGCAAGCTCAGCGGGAGAGGGGCGCCGGTGAAGCGCCGGCCAGTTGGCCGCGCCACCATTGCACCGTGTCGCGCAGCCCGGAACGCAGGCCGAAGCGCGGG
>JBGPEV010000147.1:0-7157 GCA_041482995.1 bacterium
GCACTGGAAGTAGACGGCGTCTACCGCGATCACGAGCACGCAGCGCGGCGCCTTGCCCTCCATTACGAAGGACGCGAGCAGTTCCGGGTCCGTGCTCAGGTGGGCGCGGCCGTTGACCCGCAGCGTGTTGCCGCTCCCGGGGAGGAGGAACAGCAGTCCCACGCGCGGGTCGCGCAGGATGTTGCGCAGGGAATCCACGCGGTTGTTGCCGCGCCGGTCGGGCAGCAGGAGCGTGCGCTCATCCCGCACGCGCACGAAGCCGGGCCGGTCGCCCCGCGGCGAGCAGTCCAGGCCCTCCGGCCCGCCCGTGGCCAGCGCCACAAAGGGAGAGGCCTCGATGTAGGCCCGGTACTCGGTTGTGAGGCGCTGCACTTCCTTGGCCGTCGACGCCTCGGACGGCGCGCCGTAGAGCGCTTCCAACTGCGCAATGGACGTGATGGTGGACATGGAATGCCTCTCCGTCTTCGCCCAGCTCAGGCGCTACGCGCGACGCGGGCGGATTTCGCCAAGGCCCGTACATGGGGATGGGGCGCATTCCGGCCGTGCTTGGCCGCACGGCGCGACACTTCCAAGTCGTACTCCGCCTGAATCTCCAGCCACATGCGCGCCGGCCAGCCCAAGTACCGTTCCAGGCGCAGGGCGGTATCCGCCGTCATGGCGCGCTTGCGCTGAACCAATTGGGAGATCCGGTTGGGGGGCACCCCCAGCCGGCGGGCCACCTCGGAGATGGTCAGGCCGAGCGGCTTCATGAACTCTTCCCGCAGCATTTCCCCAGGATGAACGGGGGCCAGTTTGCGCGCGGCCATTCGGAGCACTCTGATTGGGCAATCTCTGCTTCGTCCCCGTACGCCGTTTCCGCCCCCTCGCCCTTCGGGCGGTGCCCCTCCACCTTGTGGAGGGGGACTTCCGGTTTTGACGGAGCAGAGCCCTCCCCACAGGGTGGGGAGGGTTCGGTGGAGATAGCCTACTGCTTCTTCAGCCCCCAAAACACCGGGACGACGGCCGGGACCACGCCCGTCAGGCCGCGGTAGGCCATCGGCTGCTGGTATTGGCCCAATGGCGCGAAGGGCACCGCCGCGTAGGCCTCCCGCTGCATGTCGACCCGCAGGGCCTGGGACTTGGCGGGATCGGCGGTGCGGGTCCACTGGTCCTGCAGCGCCTGCATCTTGGGATCGCAGTACCAGCCGAACCAGCCCTTGTCGCAGAGCGGGTTGATGAAGAAGTTGGAGAGCGGGAAAATCAGGTCGGCGCCCGAACCTGCCGTGATGAGCATGTTCCAGCCGCCCTTGTCGCTGGGCTCCTTGCTGGTGCGGCGGGTGAGCAGCGTCCCCCAATCCATCGCCTGCACTTCCACGTTCAGCCCCCCCTTGCGCAACTGCGGCACGGTGGCCAGCACGGCCGAGTGCAGCACGTTCAGGTCGGTGGGGTCCATCATCACCACCTTTTCGCCCTTGTAGCCCGCTTCGGCCAGCAGTTGCTTGGCCTTGGCGAAATCCTGCTTCACGTCCTCCGCGCCGGCGGTGTTGCCGAAGGGCGTGTTGCAGAAGAAGATGGCGTTGCAGGCGCGGTGGAAGTCGGGATCGCTGCCGGCGACCACCGTCATCACGTCGTCCTGGTTGACCATGTAGAGGACGGCCTTGCGCATGGCGGCGTTGTTAAATGGCGGCTGCAGGTGGTTGAAGCGCAGGCCCATCTGGAAGCCCAGGGGGTCCATCACCTGGATCGTGACCTTGCCGCTCGTCTTCAGCAGCGGCAGGAGGTCCACCGGGGGCGACTCGTACATGTCCACTTCGCCCGCGTTGAGCGCGGCGGCGGCCGTGTTGTTGTCCGGGATCGCCACCCATTCCACCCGGTCCACGTGCACCACCTTGCCGCCGGAGAGGTTGTTGGGCGGCTCGGCGCGCGGCAGGTAGTCCGCAAAGCGCACGTAGACCGACTTCGCGCCGGGCTGGAATTCCTCCCTGACGAACTTGAAGGGGCCGGAGCCCGTGTAGTCCTCGATCTGCTTGCTGGGATCGGTGGCCGCCAGCCGCTCGGGGATGATGAACGGCACCTCGCCACTGGGCTTGGCCAGGGCGTCGAGCACCAATCCGAAGGGCTCCTTGAGCACCAGCGTGAAGACCAGTTCCCCCGTCGCCTCCAGGGACTGCGTGACCGCCGCCAGCTTGATCCCAATCGGACCTTTGAGTTCCCAGCGCTTGAGCGAGGCCACCGCGTCCCGCGCCGTGACGGGCGCACCATCGTGCCACTTCATACCCTTGCGCAGGGTGAAGGTGTAGGTCAGGCCGTCCTTGCTCGCCGACCACTTGTCCACCATCTGCGGCTGGGGCTTGAAGTCCTTGTCCATGGCAAACAACGTGTCATAGACCAAGTAGCTGTGGTTGCGGGAGACGTAGGCGGTCGTCCAGTGGGGATCGACGATCCGCAGCCCCGCATGGGGGATGAACTTCACGGTACCCCCCTCGGCCAGCGCGGCGGGCACCCAGGCCACGGGCGCGGCCAGAAATACGGCGACAACCAGCGTGCTCAGCACTCTGCGGACGATGCGGTCCATGGCGGACTCCAATGGAAAGGCACGGCTCCTCCTCACACCCACGATTCACACGGCATACTACAGATCGCGGGACGGGGAAACCGCTGGCGCTGCGCGCCAACCCCCCTCTCCTCCCCCGCAAAAAGCGCGGAGGGAGAGGAGGAAGGGAGAACGGCTGCCTCTCTTCTCGATCGTGCGGTTGCCCTACGGCGGCCCGGGCGCGCTTCCGATTTCGCGGCGAGCGTGTTATGCCCCGGTGGCGAAATCCCAGCGGCAACGCGGGACGCCGACTCCTCAGCGGCGTGAAGCGCCCGCGGCCGGTTCCGCTGGCGCGGCGTAGGGTGGCCGCTGGAATGAACCTAAAAGTATATCACGCCCGTCTTCCCGGAATTCGGTACAGGTCATTGGAGTGCGCATCTTTTTGGAGTATCCTGCGCGCTGACGCTACGGATGCGCGCCTCAGCCGCGGATCGGGAACCGGCAACCCGGGAGCGCCGGATCGTTCGCAGAGCAGGCTGCACTGGAACATGCTGAACAGGACGGAGGAGTGACCATGGCACAGATGGCAAAAGTGGAGGTCAACGGCAAGACCGTGGAACTCCCCGTTTCGGTCGGTTCGGAAAACGAGGTCTGTTTCGATATCAGCAGCTTACGGGGCAAGACCGGCGCAATCACGCTCGACTACGGCTACGCCAACACCGGCTCGACGGAAAGCGGGATCACGTTCCTCGATGGCGAGAACGGCGTGTTGCGCTACCGCGGCTACAATATCGAGGAACTGGCGGAGGGCTCCAACTTTCTCGAGGTGAGCTACCTGCTCTATCACGGCGAGTTGCCCAACAAGGCGCAACTGAAGGACTTCCAGTCGCAGATCACCTATCACACGCTGCTGCACGAGGACATGCGCAACTTCTTCGGGGCCTTCCCCCGCGAGGCGCATCCGATGGCGGTCGCCTCCTCGGCCGTTTCGGCCCTCTCCACGTTCTATCAGCAGGTGGACGAGAGCAACGAAGAGGGCAAGAAGCTCTCCATGCTGCGCCTGATGGGCAAGTTGCCCACCATCGCCGCGTGGATCTACAAGAAATCGCTCGGCCAGCCCTACATCTATCCGGACAATACGCTGGGCTACACCGAGAACTTCCTCAAGATGATGTTCGGCTACCCGACCGAATTCTACAAGGTGCACCCGGACGTGGCCAAGGCGCTGGACGTGCTGCTGATCCTGCACGCGGATCACGAGCAGAACTGCTCCACCTCCACCGTGCGCATGATCGGCAGCAGCAAGGCCAATCTGTTCGCGTCCATCGCGGGCGGCATCAACGCCCTGTGGGGCCCCCTGCACGGCGGCGCCAACCAGGCGGTGCTGGAGATGTTGGAGTACATCCGCGACGAGAAGATGCCGGTCAAGACCTTCGTGGACAAGGTCAAGGACAAGTCCGCCGAGGCGCGCCTGATGGGCTTTGGCCACCGCGTCTACAAGAACTTCGATCCGCGCGGCAAGATCATCAAGGGCTACGCCGACAAGGTGCTCGCCCAACTGGGCAAGCCCGATCCGCTGCTGGACCTGGCCAAGCAATTGGAGGAAGCGGCGCTGAAGGATCCCTACTTCGTCGAGCGCAAGCTCTATCCCAACGTGGACTTCTACAGCGGAATCATCTACCGGGCGTTGGGCATCCCCACCAATATGTTCACCGTCATGTTCGCCATCGGGCGCCTGCCCGGCTGGATCTCGCACTGGCGGGAGATGAACAACTCGTCGAAGAGCAAGATCGGCCGGCCGCGCCAAGTCTATACCGGCGCGAAGCAGCGGCCCTACCTCTCCCTGGAAAAGCGCAAATAAGAGCGCCTGACAGAACTGCAAACTGCCTCAACACAAAGGACGCAAAGAACAACGAATGTTTTACCCCGACTCAGCGAGCGATTTGAGCCAATAGAGCGTTCCGAGGCACTCCTTCACCTTTCTCGGAACTGCTGCCGCTCGGAACGGAATGCTCTTCGTGTACTTTGTGGTTCAGAAGTTTTTTGTTGGACGCTCTAATTCCACGGCGGCACTGGACGGGCCGAAGCGCCCCGTCCCTGGGATAGTGCCGCCATTGACCGCTGACCGCCGGATCGCGAGGACATGAACACGCCCATCGAGAAAATGTCGATGCACGACCTGCTGAAGGAATGGCAAGCGGAGTTGGGCCTGCTGCAGTCCATGGAGCAGTCCAATCCCACTTGGGATTGGAAACCGGTGCAGCAGCGGCTGGAGCGGCTGCACGCGTTGGCCCACGAGTTGCGCAAACGCAAGTCGGAGGAACGCGCCAAGTGGCAGCCTTGAGGTGCGCGCGGTTGCTCCCGAGCTGATTCGCCTGCCGGACGGGGCGCGCCCCGTGCGCGAAGTGTTCCTGACCCTGCCCGGCCTCAACTTTCATCCCGACCGCTTGGAGCCGTGGGAGGCGCTGGTGGCCGCCCACGGAGCGGCCACGGTGCGTCCCGGCCTGCGGGGCTATGGCGCGCCCGGCGACCCCGCGTGGCGCCAAGTGAGCGCGGAACAGTGGCTGGAGGACGTTTCCGCCGCGTACCTGCGCCTGGGGGAGCGCTTCCCCGGTGCGGCGGTCTCGCTCTTCGGATATTCCCTGGGGGGCGTGCTGGGCCTCCTCTGGAGCCGGCGCTATGGCATACCGCTGCACCGGGCGCTGCTGCTGTCTCCGGCGCTGGCGTTGCCGACCCTGCCCCGCCTGGGGATGGCCCTGCTCACGTTGCTGCCCGGCCGGATGGCGGTGCCCAGTTGGGCTCCCCGGCACTACCGGCTGCACGACCTGACCTCGATGGCGGCCTATCATGCGGCGCGCAACCTGACCGTGCAATTCCGGCGCGGCTCCGGCGGCGCACCCCGTTGCGTGTTCATCGCCATTTCCCGCCAGGACGAACTGGTCTCCGCGACGGAGGCGGAACGGTACGTCGCGACCCTGCGGACGCTCCGGCCCGCCGGGCAGGACCGCCTGCATTGGATCGACCATCGGCCCCGGCCCGGCCGCCTCTACCATTTGGGGGTGGATGCCGCTACCCTCGGCGCAGGCCCCTGGAGCCACCTGCGCGGGGACGTGGAGGACTGGCTCACCGCCACCGCGCCCGGGTAGGTTCTGTTTGGAAATGCGTCAGATGCCAAAAGGCGACTTGTTTCCGCGGGCTTTTGCCCCCAGACCCCCAGCAGGGAGCGGGCTCCCGGCACCCTGATTCGGCGCGAAACGGGGCTTCAATCCTGCTCTTCGTTGTGTGCGTTGTGCTCGTCGTGGTTCAAGGCAGGTGGCAGTTTTGTTCGAAGGTCTCAATCCGCGTAATCCGCGGACAGGAAGTTGTTCCGTAGCCTGCTGGCGGCGGGTGGCCCCGGGGCATCCGCGCCGCCGGACCGGCGCTTCACCGCGAGGGGGCATGCACCCGCTCATCGAGATGGCCAACCATCTGATTGCCACGGCCCTGGCCGGGGCGGGGGAAGGCGGCGCCCTGCGCGTGCGGAGTTGCGCTCTGGACGAAGGCGGCCTGCGGCTCTCCGCCTGGGTCGATCATCCGTCCGCCGCGGGGGAGGTGCGGATCGTGCTACGGGTCGATCCGCCCCAAGGGGATAGGGGGCTCCAGCAGACCGTGCGCCTCGTCGTGGAGCAGTGGCCGGATCGCCTGCCCGCGGCCCTGGAACCCCTGCGCCGCGTGCTGCAAAAGGCCACGCTCAAACTGGAGTTGGACTTCAGGCCCTGACACCCGCCACGCCGCCCGGACGGCTTTCCACTGTTACGAGCGGACTCGACGTTTTGCCAAGAGCATCGGCTTGCCCTGACCGGGCGCTCCCGAGCGCCGGCCGGCCTGAAGGGTCCGCCGGGCGACCGAAAGTCTGTACTCGGATTCCAGCCCCATCCAAATGTGCGCCGGTACACCGAGCGCCGCCTCCAATTGCAGCGCCGTCTGGGCCGTGACGGCCTTGCGGCCCTTGACGATCTCGTTGATCGGCTGGACGGGGCGGCCCATCCGCCGCGCCAACTCGGCTTGGGAGATTCCCCGCTCATCAAGCACTTCATGCAGGTAGTCGCCAGGAGGAACCGGCAAGTCCGAATGGGTCGATCTCACGTTAGTCGTCATAGTGCTTACTCACCTGTTCGATCCAGATGATCCGCTGTGGCTTGGTTTCCACCGTGAAAATCAGGCGCATGAACCCGGTTAGCCGGATGGCGTACTGACCCATCCGGTCGCCTTTGAGCGGATGGCCGCGCAGGCCCGGCAGCCGCAGGAGTTCGTCGACATCGCGCGCAGCCTTCATCAGATTGATCCGTTGAATGTAGCGGCGGCCGACTTCATCTCCAAACGCGCGAATGGCCGATGCTCCGTGCCGGTAGGCACGCTCGAGCCGTCCCGTGCGGAATCGGACCTCCATCCGGCAGTCCATCGCACGTATGATTCACCCTATGGGTGAATTCATTCTGCGGGAACTGGTTTGGCCCGTCAAGGTTCCCCATCCACAACAACGGCTGGGGTGACCCAGTGTCATCGGATAAGGGGAGTTCGGATCGCCTGCCCGCGACCCTGGAACCCCTGCGCCGCGTGCTGCAAAAGGCTATGCTCAAACTGGAGTTGGACTTCAGCCCCTGAC
>JBGPEV010000148.1:0-7075 GCA_041482995.1 bacterium
AGGCTGTGAGTTTATTTGGTTTTCACCCCAAACGGCATGCGCAAATCACTGAAACGATTCGTGCCCATTTTTCGGTGAAAGGATTTTTTCACAGCCTCAGACGCCCGCCGCCACCGACGTAAACGGGTCGCAGATTCGACTTTGCACCCGCCCTGCGCGGCCGCCCGCACCCTGGCGGGGGCGGGCGCGGCCGTGCTACCGATCAGGCAGCCGATTGGCCCTGCGGCGCTTGCCAGCGCTCCGCCCAAACCCCGCACGCCCTGAACGCCTAGCATGCTGCTCGTCCCGATCGAAGCGCGCCAGAGTTCCATCCATGGTCTAGGCGTATTCGCCACGGCGTTCATCGCCAAGGGCACCCTCGTCTGGCAGTTCGACCCCGGCGTCGACAAGCTGCACCCCTCCGACTGGGTGCGGCGCCAGCCACCCCACGTGCGGCGGTTCTTCGCCAGCTACGGGGTCAAGAGCCTGGACGGCCAGCACTACTATCTGGCGGGGGACCAAACCCTGTTCATCAACCACTCGCTCACCCCCAACATGGCGCCCGACCCCCGGCGCCGGGTTCATGACGAGGAGGTCGTGGTGGCGACCCGGGACATTCAGCCGGGCGAGGAGCTGACCATCAACTACGGCGAGATCGACGGCGCCGACCGGGACAAGCTGAGCCGCGGGGAAAAGCTGTTCTAGGAGGGTTCGACGGCGAGCGCGGCGTGCAAAGCGGGAACGCGAGCCGCGCTGGTGGATCTAAGAGCGCATGACAAAACCGCGAACTACCTCAACACAAAGGACACAAAGACCAGCGAATTCTTGCGCCGACCGATCGAGCGGCTTGAGCCAACAGAGCGGACTGATGCGCTATTTCACCTTTCTCAGAACTGCTGCCCCGAGGAGCGGAATTCTCTTTGTGGTCTTCGTGGCCGACGCCTGTCCTCGAGCCCTTCGCATTGCTCAAGAGTAAACTCCGCGCAGGGTGTTTCAGCAGTTTTGTTAGACGATTGCTCTGTTGAAAACCCATTCCGTCACGCCTTCGGCGCGCCACCTTTCCCTGTAAACAGGGAAAGGATCACAACTTCCCGATCCCAGAGTCCTCTCCCTGCTTGCAGGGAGAGGTGGCCCCGCAGGGGCCGGAGTGGGTTCTCGCGTGCCGCGGCGCGCCCTGGAGGTTTTCAACGGAGCATTAGACGATCTAAATCATTTTCGCGGCTTGGCGTGCTCGAGGGCCTTGCGCTCCAGCGTCTCGGTGTACTGTTGCCAGATTGCCTGTTCCCCCTCCGGCGCTTTCCAGAAGACGAAGTGACAGGTCTCCGCGCCGGCGGGAATCGTGTAGTCGAAGCGCAATTGGAAGCCCATCCCGCCCCAGAAGTCCTGCGCGGCGTCCAACATCCCCTGGACAAAGTAGCGCTGCACGCGGCAATCGAAGGCGCCGTAGTGATCCTGGTGGGGACACCAGAGGATGTGGAAGGAGACCTGCGCTTCGCTGTCGATGCGGGGATCCTCCAGCGACGCGTAGACGATGCGGTTGATCACCGTCGCATAGAAGGAGAGGAACTCCGCCTCGGTCGTGCCCGCGGGCACTTTCGTGCCCGTCAGAATCTGACGCCCGGCGTCCAGGCCGATCTTGCGCAGGGCCGCGAAGACCACCTTCTGCCCTTCCGCGCCGAAGGTGGCCTCGCACATCTTCAGCACCTCGATCAGCGCCATGGCCTGCATCGTGCCCCACTGCCAGAGCGTGGCCGGGTCGAAATCGGTCTTGTCCAGCACCTCCTCCTTCAGCCGCTTCAGGCCCTTGGCGTAGGGCTGGTTGAACTGGAATTGCTGCCATTTCGCTTCGGGACGGTGTTCCCAATGGGCCATGGTACCCCTTTCGTCTACGGGTGGGAGAGCGATTGGACCGTCGTAGTGGTGGGTCGGGCCTCCGTGCCCGGCCGCAGTGTCGGCGTCGGGCACCCGTTCGGCAGGCTCAGGGCGGGCTCCGGCCCGACCCACCAATCCACTCCAATGCCCGGCGATATTCCGTCCCTGCCTGCCATGTCCCCGCCGGGCACCCGTTCGGCAGGCTCAGGGCGGGCTCCGGCCCGACCTACCCCACCTTGGCTAGTCCGACGCCATGCGCGCCGGCTTGCGCTCGCGGCGGAAGGCCGGCATCACCTCCTTGGCGAAGCGGCGCAACTGCTCCTTGAACTCGCGCGGCGGAATGCCCTCCGCCCAATGGATCATCATCTGGTCCAGCCCCGGATAGCGCGTCTCGAACTCCTTGATGATTTCGATCACCTGGGCCGGGGAGCCGCAGAGCCACGCCTTCTGGTCGACGCCGTCCTGCAGGGTGGGCACCCGCGCCGGCGCGCCGGGCGTGCCCCAGGGCTTGCCGTGCTCATCGGCATAGCGCACGAACCCGAAGGGCGCGAACCACTTGTAGCGCTCGTCGTGGGCCGGTTCCAGCCGGCGCATCGCCTCCTGCTGGGTGTCGGCCAGGTAGAGCCCGACGCCCCAGCACAGGTCCTGGCCCAGCGCCAGCTTGCGTCCGGCCCGGGCCGCCGCCTGGTAGCCGCGGAAAATCTCGTCGACCAGCTTCTCGCCGTTGAGCGTGATCATGCCCTTGATGCCGCGCGACGCGATGTAGTCGAGAGTCTTGCCGCTGGCGATGGGCTGCCAGATCTCCACCGGCCGGTGGAGGGGGCGCGGAACGCAGGTGATCTCCTTCAGATCGTAGCCGCGATAGGGCACGGCGGCCGTGAGGGAGTAGCGCTTGCCGCGATGGCTGAACGCCTCCTCGTTGAAGCACATCAGGAGCACCTCCATCTGCTCTTCGAACAGTTCCTTGTTGGCCGCGTTGTCCAGGCAGGGCGCTCCGAAGGTTTCCACCTCCCGCGTGTGGTAGCCACGGCCCACGCCCATGATGACCCGGCCCTTGGTGACGATATCGGCCACCGCGTAGTCCTCTGCCAGGCGGATCGGGTGCCACATGGGGAGCACGTTGAACGCGCAGCCGAACTTGAGGCGCTCGGTCTGCGTCGCGAGCCAGGTATTGAGCAGGATCAGGTTCGGGAAAACCTCGTAGCCCTCGCGCTGGAAGTGGTGCTCGGCCGTCCACAGCACGTCGTAGCCCAACTCGTCCATGGTCTGGGCGATGTCCCGGGCCGTCCAGAACGCTTCGGCCAGGCGCTCGTTCGGGTACCGCCGGTCGTTGGCGGGCGTGCCGTCCTTGCCCACGTGGTCCAGTTCGACTTGGCCCACGTAGAGCACGGAGAACTTCGTGATCATGGCTTTCCCCCTTCGGCAGGCGGCCCGCGGCGGTGATGAATCTCGCCACTGTTAACACCGATGACGAGGCGAGGCCACGCGAGCGGCGGAGTGCACGGGAAGATGCGGATTGGGCAGCCGCGTTCGGGGTGTTGCACAAGGATTCTTCGCTGCGCTCAGAATGACGGTCGGGTTAAGTTGCGCCAGGAATCTCTGCGGGAGCATCATGGAATGTGGGGCATTTCGAAAATGGCGGTAAACCTGCCTGACTCGTCATGCTGAGCCCTTCGCTACACTCAAGGGCAGGCTCCGCGAAGCATCCTTGTTGAGCACCACATGCCTGCCAATCAGCGCGTTTCCCACGTCTACAACATGGCGAGCGGATTCCACAGAATCTACGTGGGGAAGACGAACAACCTCCTGCGGCGTGTGTACGAGCACCGGAATCATCTCATTCCGGGCTTCACGGCCAAGTACAACATGACGCGATGGGTCTACTTCGAGGATTACCCGACTGCGCTCGACGCGATCCGGAGAGAGAAGCAACCCAAAGGATGGCTTCGCTCCCGCAAGATTGCGCTGATTCAGGAGGCGAATCCCAAGTGGGATGACTTGGCGGCAAGTTGGTACGACGATGAGCCGCTTGACGTGCGAGGCAATGTTGCGGCCGACAGCGGTTTCGGCTGACGCTACACCGCCCGTTTCGTGAGCCAGTTGTCGAGCGCTTCCAGGGAGGCGCGCCGCGCCGCTGGCGCCTAGGGGTTCTCCAAGTCCGGCGGCGCCGCCTCGGCCTCCTTGGCCCGGACGAGAACCTCCATGCCTTGCTTCTCGTTCACGAATCGGCAGCGCACGCGATAGCGCACCTCGAGGAAGCTCGCGTCGGTCTCCTCCATTTCGCAACTGACCACGACGGCGGAAAGGGAGAACACTTTCGCGACGGAGAGGTCGATTTCCGCGCCGGAAGGAAAGACCTGGTCGGAGAAAAAGCAGACGCCGGTCGTCGAGATGTCCTTGGTCAACACCTCCGTCAGCGTCTTCACGCCCAGGTCGGTGAAGGCGGCGGTGAACTGAGTTGAGGTGACGGGAATCCGGGGGGCCTTACGCCGCTCGTCGGCTCCGTCCGGGCGCCCGCCCGCCGGCAACGTATCCAGGATCTGCATGTAGCGCCGTTTCAGGTCGGAGTTGTCGATCATGGCCTCCCCCACGAACCGTGCCGAGCGTCGGCATTTGGCCTCAAGTCAGAATTGAGTCCCACAAATGGGGAGTTCAAGCAACCGGAAAGGAAGCCCTAACTGAAACGAACGAGTGAATTGCCTTGGATCAGACCGCCCGCTTGGTCAGCCAATTGTCGAGGGCTTCCAGGGACGCGGCGGGGGCCAGGGCGGCCCGCAGGCGGAGGATGGATTGCGTGCGCAGTTGGGAGACGCGGGATTCGGTCAGGCCCAGCACCTCGCCGATTTCCTTCAAGTTCAGCCCCTCGTCGTAATAGAGAGAGAGCACCAGTTGCTCCTTCTCGGGCAGCGCCTGCAGGGCGTCGCTCAGGCGCGCCTGCAAGTGCTGCAGATCCAGGGCTTCCAGGGGATTGGAGCAGCCGGGGTCTTCCAACACGTCGAAGATGTTCCCCGGATCGCCCTCGTCCGAGCGGGCTCGCAGGTCCTCGATGGCCAGCAAGGGGACGGCGCGCGATTTGATCAGCAGATCGTGATACTCGCCCAGCGCAATGCCCAGCTTGGCGGCGATCTCCGTCTCCTCCGGCACGCGCCCCAGGGTCTGGGAAAGTTGGTGCATGGCGCCGCCGATGCGGTCGGCATTTTCGCGCACGGAGCGGGGCACCCAATCGCCGGCACGCAGGTCGTCCAGCATCGCCCCGCGGATGCGGAATTCGGCGTAAGTGCGGAACTGTGCCTCGCGGCGGCTGTCGTATTTCTCGATGGCGTCCAGCAGGCCGATCATGCCGGCCTGGATCAGGTCGTCCCGGTCCAGCGTGGCGGGCAGGCGCGCCGCCAGCCGGTTGGCAATCTGCCGCACCAGGGGTGCATATTCCAGCACCACCTCCTCGCGGGATTTTCCCGGATAGGCCGATTGGGCGTAGGGATGGGACATACCCGCTCCACCGCGGTGGTTCTCGGCGCCTCCTGCAAACCTGCGGCGCAGTAGACGAATCCCTCCCTCCCATCGATGGGTTGGAGGGGGAAAGGCAGCTCGGGCTGCGGACTACTTCACCCGTTTCCAATGCAAGAGGCGGTCCCAAAAACTGTCCGCCGGGAAGGGGATGACGGGGGCGGGGGCGCCATTGGCGGGGGGGGGAAGCGGGGTCACGCCGGGGGCCAGCGCCCGGCGGTCCAGGTCGGCGGCGATGCGCGTAATGCTGCGGGCGGCCGGGGCTTGCGGGTAGAGCTCCAGCAAGGGGCGCTGCTGGCGCACGGCCTGGCGCATGTGCTTATCGAAGGGGATGCAACCCAGGTAGGTGAGATGGACCTGGAGGAACTGGCGGCACACCCGGTTCAGCCGGTCGTAGACCCCCTGGCCGTCCTCGTCATTGACGACGGAGTTGGCGATCAGGCCGAACTCGCGGATGTGGTACTTGATCGACAAGAGCTTCATCAGCGCATAGGCGTCCGTGATCGACGTGGGTTCGGGATTGGCGATCACGACGATCTCGTTGGCTGAGGCGTTGAAGCGCAGCACGTTGGAGGAAATCCCCGCCCCGGTGTCGATGAACAGATAGTCCACGTCGTCCTCGATGCGGCTCAGCTCGCGGAACAGGCGCATCTGCTGCTCGTAGCTCATCTCCGACAGTTCGCTGATGCCGGAACCGGAGGGCAGGATCTTGAAGCCGGCCGGACCCTCCAGCACGATGTCCATGATGTCCTTCTGCCCGTTCAGCACGTGCTCGAGCGTGTAGCGGGGCGAGAGCCCCAGCAGCACGTCCACGTTGGCCAGGCCCAGGTCGGCATCGAGCAGGAACACCCGGCGTTGCATACGGCTCAGGGCCAGGCACAGGTTGAGCACCACGTTGGTCTTGCCCACGCCGCCCTTGCCGCTGGTGACGGCAATGACGCGCATGGGGCCCTTGAGGCCGGGTTGACGGCGCACCTGCTCCTTCTGCGCGTTGACAATGTCGCGCAGGGTAGTGGCCTGGTCCATGTGGGGTGCGCGCGGGGCGCGGATGGGAGGACGCATCAATCCCTTGAGGCAGGACGGGACGATTCCTTTCGTCCGTTTACGGCATGCCGGGCCCGCCAGCGGCCGGCCAGATGACACTGCCCCTTCCTTGGGGCGGCCCTACTGCGTCGCGGCGCCGGGAAGCGCCGCCCTTGCCTTTCAGACCGCTCAGGCGGCCGAGATGTTCAAGAGCAAGTCCACCAGGCGCTCCTTGGTCGCCACTTCCAGGTCTTCCGGCACCTTCTGGCCCGTGGTCAGATAGGCGATCGGGGTCTTGAACCGGATCGCATGGTTGAACATGGAGCCATAGGTGGTGCTCTCGTCCAGCTTGGTGAAGATCACCCCGCTGAGCGGAATCTCGCCGAAGCGGCGGGAAATCTCCGTCAGGTCCGCATCCTTGGTGGTCGCGCTGAGCGCGAGGAACGTTTCCACCGCCTCGTTGCCGCCAAAAAGCTGCTGCAATTCGGACATCTGCATATCGTCGCGCTGGGAGCGGCCGCCCGTGTCGATGAACACGACGTCCTTGTTGGCGTAGCCGGCCAGGGCCTGTTGGAGTTCCTGCCGGGTGTTCACGACGGAGATCGGCACGCTCATGATCTTGGCGTAGATCTTGAGCTGTTCCACCGCGGCGATGCGGAAGGTGTCCACGGTGATCAAGGCCACGTGGCGATGG